>NZ_CCBH010000141.1:0-116788 GCF_001368935.1 Novosphingobium sp. KN65.2 | reverse complement strand
GGGGGGGGGGTTCCCCCCCCCCCGCCGCAATTCTTTCGCTTGAAGGCCAAGGCCCTGCCAGGGGCCGAAGCGCTTAAGCGGGATAGTCCTCGGTATCGATCGTCCCGCGCATGACTTCCGGGTAGCGATGCCCGGTTACCGTCTGCTGGTTGATCAGCGCATCGGCACGGTCGAGAATGGACGTGTCGACCGTGAGCGCGCCTGCCGCGTTGTTCTGCGCCCAGTGATCGGTCGAACGCGTGCCCGGGATGACATGGACATTGTCCGAACGCGAAAGCACCCAGGCCAGCGCTAGCTGCGCCGGAGCCAGTCCCGCCTCGCCGGCAAGCGCATTGAACCGCTCGACCAACACGAAGTTCCTTTCCCAGGCCTCGGGCTGGAAACGCGGGTGGCTGCGTCGCAGGTCGGTTTCGGCCAATGTCGTAACATCGCTCACCGCTCCCGCCAGCACCCCGCGTGCGACCGGTGAGAAGGCGACGAAGGCAATGCCCAGTTCACGGGTCGTTTCGAGTACGCCCAGTTCGACGTTACGCGTCCAGAGCGAATATTCGGTCTGGACCGCGGCCATCGGGTGAACCCCATGGGCTTCGCGGATATGCGCGGAAGACCACTCCGATACGCCGTAAGCGCCGATCTTGCCGGCCTCCATCGCGCGCACCATGGCGCCCACCGAATCCGCGATGGGCACCTTGGGGTCGAAGCGGTGCATGTAGAACAGGTCTACATAATCGGTGCCAAGCCGCTTCAGGCTGGCATCGAGCGAGGCTTCGATAGCCTCCGGGCTGCAGTCGATCCCGCGACGCGGGCCATCGACAAGGATACCGGTCTTCGTCGCAAGGAAGAACTCCTTGCGACGATTGCCGATCGCTTCCCCGAGGATCTCCTCGGACATGCCCTTGCCGTAGATGTTGGCCGTGTCGAAATGATCGCAGCCCTTGTCGAGCGCATGGCGGAACAGAGCCAGGGCATCCTCGCGGCTCGGCGCATTGCCGTAAGCCCAGGCCACGTTCATGCAGCCCAGCCCGACCGGATTGAGCGCCTTGCCGGCGAGGTTGCGCTGCATCATCAGGACCAGCCGTCCTGCTCTTCAAGGCTCGCGGCAAGCTCGCCGATCACGCGGTAGCAATCCAGGACCGAGCCGACAGAGCTGTTGGGCTCACGGCCTTCGCGGATCGCAGCGACGAATTCGCGGTCCTGCAGCTCGATGCCGTTCATCGAAATGTCGACGTTCGAAACATCGATCGGCTCTTCGCGCCCGGTTACCAGGTCATCGTAGCGCGCGATGTAAGTACCGGTATCACCGATGTAACGGAAGAAAGTCCCCAGCGGACCATCGTTGTTGAACGAAAGCGAGAGCGTGAGAACCTGCCCCGCTTCCGTCTTCATCTGGATCGACATGTCCATGGCAATGCCCAGTTCAGGGTGCTTGGGTCCCTGCAGCGCATTGGCGCGAATGACTTTCGAGCCGGTCATGTACTGGAAGATGTCGATGGTGTGAGCCGAGTGATGCCAAAGCAGGTGGTCGGTCCAGCTGCGCGGCTCGCCCTTCGCATTCATGTTCTTGCGACGGAAGAAGTAGGTTTCGACATCCATCGCCTGGATGTTGAGTTCACCGGCTTCGATCCGCTTCTTCACCCACTGGTGAGAAGGGTTGAAACGACGAGTATGGCCGACCATGCAGACAAGGCCGGTTTCCTGCTGCTTCTTGACCACTGCCTGGGCATCCGCCCAGCTGTCCGCAAGCGGAATTTCCACCTGAACGTGCTTGCCGGCATCCATGCAGGCAATCGCCTGTTCGGCGTGCATCTGGGTGGGGGTGCACAAGATCACCGCATCAACGTCATCGCGTGCAAGGGCGTCGGCAAGCTCGGTCGAACTGTGCTTGGCGCCATATTTCTCGGCAACCGCAGCAGCTTGCTCGCCGGTCCGGCTGATGATCGATGTGATCTCGACGCCGTCAATATTCTTGAGGCCGTCAAGGTGCTTTTCGCCGAAGGCTCCGGCGCCAACGAGGGCAATACGCATGGGATTACTCCTTGGAAAATTCGTGTAATTTCAGCTGATCGCCGACTGCGCTGCGGCATTGTTTCCTTCCAGCGTGGGACTGGGCGGAACCGTGCCGTCGACCGGTTCGAGCACGATATGCCCGATAGCGGTATTCGAACAAGGTACGTGGTAGTGACGGTGCAGGCACTTGGTGCTCTTGCCAAGCGCCCCGCGCATGATCAGCCACATGACCATCTCGATCCCTTCGGATCCGGTCTCGCGCAGATACTCGATGTGCGGGATCGAACGCAGGGCCTGGGTATCACCGACGAGACCGTCCATGAACCTGTTGTCCCACTCGGCGTTGATGAGGCCGGCGCGCGGGCCCTGGAGCTGATGGCTCATGCCACCGGTGCCCCAGATCTGCACGTTGAGATCCTCGCCGAAGCTGTTGACCGCACGGGCGATGGCTTCGCCCAGCGCCCAGCAGCGGTTACCCGACGGCGGCGGATACGTCACGACGTTGACGGCAAGCGGGATCACCTTGACCGGCCAGGCCTCGGGCGCACCGTACATCATCGTCAGCGGCACGGTCAGGCCGTGATCGACATCCATCTCGTTGATGATGGTCATGTCGAATTCGTCGAGGATCAGGCTCTGGGCGATGTGCCAGGCCAGGTCCGGATGGCCGATGACGTCGGGCACGGGGCGCGGCCCCCAGCCTTCGTCGGCGGGCGCATAACGCTCACCGCAGCCGATGGCGAAGGTCGGCACGATACTCATGTCGAACGCTGAAGCGTGATCGTTGTAGACGAGGATCACGACATCGGGCTTGGCCTCGTCCGCGATCCACTTCCTGGTCCATTCATAGCCGTCGAAGATCGGCTTGAAGTAGGCGTCCTGGTCCTTGCCCTGATCCGCCGCCACACCGAGCAGTGGCACATGGCTGGAGCCGACGCCTGCAGTAATGCGCGCCATGTCAGTTTCCTTCCCGCTTGGAGCGAACGCCCTTGGGCGAGCGACCACCGGCATTCATCATCGCCTGATAGTCTTCCACGCTCATTCCGGTCATCGTCGAGACGGCCTGCACGAAGCTGAGGCCGTCGGTGGAGAAGACCTTGGAGAGGAAGTAGATGTTCCCGCCAAGGTCAAGCAGTCGGTTGTAGTCGCGATCGAGCACCGCCTGCTTCTGCTCTTCAGTCATCGGCCATTCGTCGAGATAGGCGCGCTCGTCGGCCTTCCACCGGTCGCGGTTTTCGGGCTTCATGAGGCTCATCGCGAACTGGTTGAGGTGATAGCCCTGGCGGGCCCGCGCCGCCGTGTAGACGCGGGTCCCGGGAATGTCCTCGAAATCATCGAGATATTCGTGGATGTCCTTGTAGCCGCTCATGCATCTACCTCCTGCGCCGCGCGCATCTTGCGGGTGATGATCTGCCTTGCGCGCACGCCACCTTCATCGATGCGGTATGCCGCCAGCTTCTTGCCCGGATTGGCGAGAATGGCTTCCTGCTGTGCCTCGAGGATTTCGCGGTCCTCGGCAAAAACGCCGCCCTGCTGGGCCTTGAACCGCGCAGTGAAGCCGGTGTCGTTGATATCGAAGTTTCGCGACATGCCCCAGAAATAGTGGTGGCTGGTCTCGGTTTCCGGCGTCATGAAGTCGACCACCATGCCGCGCACCCCCTGGTCGTGATCTTCCAGCGTGGCGCCCGCGTCGACGGGAGCCACACCGACGTCGATCATGACGGCGGAAGGCAGCAGGAACTGGCAGATCTGCCAGCGATCGACCGGCCCCGGCTTCTTGAGCGCATTGCGCCAGAACGGCGGGGCATCGATCCCCGGCATCCAGCGCGAGAGGAAGACGCGTTCGTCTTCGACCCGGCATTCCAGCGGCGCCTCGAGAATCTCTTCCTGCCCGATCGAGCTGGAGTGCACGTAAGTTTCGTGCGTAAGGTCCATGAGGTTGTCGATCATCAGGCGGTAGTCGCACTTGATCGGGTAGTAGCCGCCGTCGAAGACCCAACCTTCGGTGCTGCAGGGCCACAGGTCGGGAATCAGCGCCGGGTCGGCCTTTTCCCGTTCACCGACCCAGATCCAGATGAAGCGGTGCTTCTCGGCCGTCGCGAAGACCTCGGCGCACACGCGCTTGTTCACGGCTTCGGACTTGAGCGGCATTTCTTCCGCCACACCGTCCGGGCCCAGCTTCAGCCCATGGTACTTGCAGCGGATGGAATCGCCTTCGCGAATGCCTATCGAAAGGGGCAGCAGGCGGTGCGGGCAGGCATCGCGCATGGCGACGACCGAACGGTCGAGCTTGCGGTAAAGCATGACCGGTACGCCGCAGATCGTGCGCGAGAGCGGCTCGGAATCGACTTCCGCATCCCATGCGGCAACGTACCACTGATTGGTTAGCCAGGTACTCATGGCTTAAAGACCTCGTTCCTTTAGTTTCGCATCGAGGCGCGGGAACACCCGGCGGGCGTTGCCCTCGAAAATGGCGTGACGCTGTTCGTCGCTGATTTCCAGCGCATCGACGTAACGCTTGGTGTCGTCGAAATAGTGACCGGTCTGCGGATCGATCCCGCGCACGGCACCGACCATTTCCGAGCCGAACAGGATGTTCTTCGTCTCGATCACTTCGGCCAGCAGGTTGATGCCGGGCTGGTGATAGACGCAGGTGTCGAAGAACACGTTGTTCATCAGGTGCTGGTCAAGCGAGGGCTGCTTGAGCATGTCGGCAAGCCCGCGATAGCGGCCCCAGTGGAACGGCACCGCGCCGCCGCCATGCGGAATGATGAAGCGCAGGTTCGGGAAGCGGCTGAACAGGTCGCCCTGAAGCAGTTGCATGAAGGCAACCGTGTCGGCAGCGAGGTAGAAGCCGCCTGTGGCGTGCATCGCCGGATTGCACGAACCCGAGACGTGGATCATCGCCGGTACATCCAGCTCGCACATCGCCTCGTAGATCGGGAACCAGTACTCGTCGGTCAGCGGCGGGTGTTCGAAATGGCCGCCACCCGGATCGGGGTTGAGGTTGCAGCCGATGAAACCGAGTTCCTCGACGCAGCGACGCAGTTCCTTGACCGAGGCGGTCAGGTCCGCCTTCGGGCTCTGCGGCAGCATGCACACGCCCACGAAAGTCTCGGGATAGAGCTTGGTGACGCGGTAGATCAGGTCGTTACAGTGCTGCGCCCATTCCTCGGACACCTCCTGATCGCCGACATGGTGGGCCATGGCCGACGCGCGCGGGGAGAAGATCGTCAGGTCCGCGCCACGTTCCTTGATCAGGCGCAGCTGGTTCTGTTCGATCGTTTCGCGGATCTCGTCATCGGAAATCTCGGGGTAAGGCGGCGGGGTTTCACCGGCCTTGAATGCAGCCTTCTGGGCTTCGCGCCATTCGTCGTGCGCTTTTGGCAGAACCGTATAGTGACCGTGGCAGTCAATGACGAGCGTCATTGCCCATCTCCTCTCTTGAACACGCCAGTCGCCGCGATTCCGGCGAGCTTGGCTTCATAACCATCGGGAAGCGGCGTCATTGCCAACTCCCCGAGCGACCGCTGCCAATTGACGGTATTATCCGTCATCAGCGGATCGATTCCCAGCGAACGCAGCATCTGCGCCGCTTCCTCCATCTCGGCCGCCCGGCGGCGACCGTGGACCAGCATCCGGTCCAGGTTGTAGTCGGCCTTTTCGGCCCAACCGATCGACTTCTCGCTCGCATCGAGCGATGCGAGCACCTCGTCCGCCACGCCTTCGGCATGAGCGGCCATCATCATTTCGGCGGTCAGGGCCTCAAGCCCCTTCACCATCACCGAGCGCACCAGCTTGATCGCCGATGCCCGCCCGACCTGATCGCCCACGATACGCACATTGGTGAAACCGGCTTCGCCCAGCAATTCCTGCGCCTTGATCGCCTCGGCACCCGAAACGAGCAGCGGAACCTTCATGCGCGCCGGCTCGACAGGCGCGAGCACGGCCACATCGACGTAATGGCCCTTGCCCTGGGACACGGCCTCTGCCGATGCTCGCTTGGTTCCCGGCGCCACAGAATTCATGTCGCAGAACAGCGCGCCGCCACCGAGCAGCGGCGCGGCGGCCCGGGCCACCTCGGGTGCAGCGTCAGCGGTAACCAGCGATAGAACCAGCTGCGCGCCATCAAGCGCCCCGGCAAGGCTGTCGCAGGCGATAATACCATGCGAATCCATGGCCTCGCGCCGCGACGGGTCGATATCGAAAGCCCTGACATTATCACCCCATTGCGCGCCCCGCGCAAAGGTCGATCCGGCCTCCCCAAACCCAATGAGAGCTATGGAATTATTCATGAAGCCTCAATGCCCTGCCACCCGCATCAAGGCCAATCGGAACTGGCTTTGCGATATAATCTGAGACTAATCCATGCTCCCGGACCGCACCCGTTTCAACAGCTTGCGCTACTCGGCAATTTCCGTTGCCGCGGCCTGCAGATCCGCGAAGAACTCTGCCTGAACCTCGGTCGGACGCAAGGAAGCGCGCGTCGTCATGCCGATCGTGCGCTGATAACCCTGCGGCAAGCGAGCCAGTTCGCACAGCCAGCCCGCCTGCACTTCCACCTGCATCTGGTCCGGCGACAACAGAGCCAGAAAGTTCGAATTCATCATGACCTGCCGGATCATCAGGGCCGAGCCCGATTCCACCGGCACTTCAGGTAGGGCCTGTCCGTTCTCGGTAAAATACCGCTCGAAGCTATCCCGCAGCGGCGTGCCGCGCGGCGCAAGACAGAAGGGATAGCTTGCCATCTGGGCCGGCGTCGGGTTGCCGTTGCTGAGCGGATGGCCCTTGCGCGCAAAGATGGCGGGGGCGTCGTCGAACAGAGGGCGCTGGACCAGGTCCTCCTCGATCAGCGGATCGCGCAGGGCGCCAACGATGACGTCGAGCGAACCATTGCGCAGGGGCTCTACCAGTTCGGCGCGAGACCCCTCGACGATCGTAAGCTTCACCTGAGGTCGGCGAGAGAGAAACCGCGCCACGGCCGCGGGCAGCACCCGGGCGCGCGAAAGCGGCATCGCGCCAATCGCGATCCGCCGGGTTTCGTAACCACGCAGTGCCTCCACTTCCGACAGGCCTGCCTCAAGCTCCACGCGGGCAAGGCGAAACTCCCGGGCCAGCTGGTTGCCTGCCTCGGTCGGAATGACGAACTTGCCCCGCCGCACCACAAGCGGCCGGCGCAGCGCCAGCGCAAGATCGTTCACTGCGCGGTGGATCGACGGCAGCGACAGGCCGGTCTCCTGCCCCGCCCCGGCGTAGCTTCCGGTCTCGGCCAGGGCGAGCAATGCGCGCAGGCGGGACATCGTGACGTGCGGGCTCTGGATATGGGCGAGCGCGGTCATGATCCGCGGCGCCAGCACATCGCCGGCGCGAGTCGGAATCATCCCGTCATGCCGACGTTCGAACAGTGGCAGACCCAGCATCGCCTCCAGCCGACTCAACGCCTGTGTTATGGCGGGCTGACTGAGGTTTACCGCTGCGGCAGCTGCATTCACTGTGCCGAGTTCCGCGATTTTCGCCACGGCCCGCAAGTGCCGAAGATTGAGACTCCATATTTCCATTCGGACACTCTTAGCCAAAACCAATCGCTCGTCCAAAGTTTCTCTTTCCCCCTAGGCCGAGCGTCCGTCATCTGTACATGGAAGCAGAGGAGTAGATTGATGAGCGGTATTGTCGTCCAGAAC
Source organism: Novosphingobium sp. KN65.2 (assembly GCF_001368935.1). Classification (NCBI taxonomy): domain Bacteria; kingdom Pseudomonadati; phylum Pseudomonadota; class Alphaproteobacteria; order Sphingomonadales; family Sphingomonadaceae; genus Novosphingobium; species Novosphingobium sp. KN65.2. Next base: position 109,100 of record NZ_CCBH010000141.1, on the reverse strand, counting down.
ATCGAACGCGCGGCCCCCGAGGTTATCGACGGCCTCGCCCAGTGCGGCGTCGCCACCGTCCATGAAGCGCAGGGCCGCACCGGCCTGCTCGCCAGCTACATGCGCCCGATCTATGTCGGCGCACGCATTGCCGGTTCTGCAGTGACGATCAGCGCCCCTCCGGGTGACAACTGGATGGTCCATGTCGCCATCGAACAGCTCAAGGAGGGCGATATCCTCCTGCTGGCACCGACCAGCCCATGCGAAGACGGCTACTTCGGCGACCTGCTGGCAACCAGCGCAATGGCGCGCGGCTGCCGCGGCCTTGTCATCGACGCAGGCGTCCGTGACGTGCGCGACCTCACCGAAATGGGTTTCCCCGTCTGGTCGAAGGCGGTCTATGCGCAGGGCACGGTCAAGAATACGCTCGGTTCGGTCAATGTCCCCGTCGTATGCGCCAATGCCGCCGTGCAGCCGGGCGACGTGATCGTGGCCGACGATGACGGCGTTGTCGTCGTTCCGCGCGAAAAGGCCGCCGAAGTGCTCGAAAAGGCCCGCGCACGCGAAGCCAACGAGGGCGAAAAGCGCGAGAAGCTCGCCGCCGGCGTCCTTGGTCTCGACATGTACAAGATGCGTGAGCGTCTTGAAAAGGAAGGCCTCAAGTATGTCTGATGTCCTCTCCAGCGCTCCCGTCATGTGGATGCGCGGTGGGACGTCCAAGGGCGGGTACTTCCTGAAGGAAGACCTGCCCGCCGACACGGCTGCACGCGATGCCTTCCTGCTCGGCGTCATGGGCTCGCCCGACCCGCGTCAGATCGACGGCATGGGTGGCGCCGACCCGCTGACCAGCAAGGTCGCCGTCGTCAGCAAGTCCACCCGCGAGGGGATCGACGTCGATTACCTGTTCCTCCAGGTCTTCGTAGACCAGGCCATCGTCAGCGATGCGCAGAACTGCGGCAACATCCTGGCCGGGATCGGCCCCTTCGCCATCGAGCGCGGCCTCGTCACCGCCACCGGCGATGAAACGCGCGTCGCGATCTACATGGAAAACACCGGTCAGGTTGCCGTTGCCACCGTGCAGACACCGGGCGGCAAGGTGTCCTACACCGGGGACGCCGCGATCGACGGCGTGCCCGGAACCCATGCGCCCGTCCCGCTCGAATTCCGCGATACCGCCGGTTCTTCCTGTGGCGCGCTTCTGCCCAGCGGCAATGCCGTCGATGTCGTCAACGGCGTGCCCGTCACGCTGATCGACAACGGCATGCCTTGCGTGGTGATGAAGGCTGAGGACGTCGGCATCACCGGCTATGAGGACCGCGACAGCCTCGATGCCAATACCGAGCTGAAGGCGAAGATCGAAGCCATCCGGCTTGCCATTGGCGAGACGATGAACCTTGGCGACGTCAAGGAAAAGTCCGTTCCCAAGATGATGCTGGTAGCGCGTCCGAAGAACGGCGGCGCGATCACGGTTCGCAGCTTCATCCCGCACCGGGCCCACGCCACGATCGGCGTATTGGGCGCCGTCTCGGTCGCTACCGCTTGCCTTATCGAAGGCTCGCCTGCGGCCGAGCTTGCCGATATCCCTGAGGGTCGCCGCAAGACGCTCTCGGTCGAACACCCGACCGGCGAGATGTCCTGCGTCCTCGAAACCGACGAGGGCGGCAACGTCAAGACCGCCGCCCTCCTTCGTACCGCCCGCAAGCTGATGGACGGGATTGTCTATGTCTGATCGTATCGTTTCCTGGCACGGCGCGCCGAGCAAGCCTGCCTATACCCCGCCTGCCGGCGCCGTCGACGCGCATTGCCACGTCTTCGGTCCGATGGCGCAGTTCCCGTTCAGCGCCAAGGCGAAGTACCTTCCCGAAGATGCCGGGCCGGACAAGCTCTTCGCGCTGCGCGATCATCTCGGTTTCTCGCGCAATGTCATCGTCCAGGCAAGCTGCCACGGCACTGACAACGCAGCCACGCTCGATGCCATCGCCAAGTCGCAGGGCAAGGCGCGCGGTGTTGCCGTCGTCGATCCGGCGATTTCAGACGCCGATCTTGCCGCGCTGCACGAAGGTGGCATCCGTGGCATCCGCTTCAACTTCCTCAAGCGCCTCGTCGACGACGCGCCCAAGGACAAGTTCCTCGAAGTGGCCCGCCGCCTGCCCCAGGGCTGGCACGTCGTGATCTACTTCGAGGCCGACATCCTCGAGGAATTGCGCCCATTCATGGACGCGATCCCGGTCCCCCTCGTCGTCGACCACATGGGCCGCCCCGACGTGACACAGGGGCCGGACGGAGCCGACATGAAGGCATTCCGTACTTTCCTCGAGAGCCGGGACGACATCTGGTTCAAGCCCACCTGCCCCGATCGCCTCGACGCGATCAAGGAAGGTGGCAAGGGCGATCCGTGGAACGCCTTCGCCGATGCCGTTGCTCCTCTGGTGGCCGACTATCAGGACCGCGTGATCTGGGGCACCGACTGGCCGCACCCGAACATGCAGGACGAGATCCCCGACGATGGCCATATCGTCGACATGATCCCGCGCATCGCGCCGACTGAGGATCTGCAGCGCAAGCTCCTCCTCACCAACCCGATGCGCCTCTACTGGCCCGAAGAACTCTAAGGCACCGGTATTGCCGAGACACAAGGGCCCCGTCGGAGCTAACCGGCGGGGCCTTTCATTTGGCCATCAACCGATGGCAAGCCGAAGCACTTTCGGGCTGCGAAAATTGGACGACGAGGTCCAGGCCAGTGTCTCGTCGACGCGGCTGAACTCCGGAATTCTCTCCAGGAGTTCCTCGAACGCGGCCTGCGTCGCCACGCGTGCGAGCATCGACCCGAGGCACGAGTGCACCCCGCCACCGAACCCCAGATGCCGCTTGGGCCGACGCGTGATGTCGTAGGTGTCCGGATCGGCGAACATGCGCTCGTCCCGGTTCGCCGACCCATAGCACAGAATGACCGCATCCCCTGCCTTCATCGTCTGCCCATGCAACTCGACGTCACAGGTCAGCGTGCGCTTGAAACGCTGTGCCGAAGTGTTGAAGCGAAGCGATTCCTCCATCGCATCGGGAATCAGCGAGGGATCGGCCACGATCGCGCGACGGGCCTCGGGATAGTCCGCAAGGTTGAGCGCGAACATGCCGAAGAAGCCGGAAAGCGATTCGATCCCGGCCATGATGAGCGTCGTCACCGTAAGCTGGACTTCCTTGTCGAGCAGCTTTTCGCCGTCGATTTCCGCGGTGATGAAGTTCGACAGCAGATCGTCGCCGGGATTCTTCTTGCGTTCGCGCACAAGGTCTTGCGCATAATCGGCCATCCACTCGAAAGCAGCGAGATGTTCCGGTGCCTTCTGCCGCGTCACCGGGTCGGTCTGGACCATCAACACCGCATTGCGCCGGACTTCATCGGCATTGTCCAGCGGCTGGGCGAACAGGTGGAACAGCAGATCGACCGTCACCTTCGAGCCGAACTCACCCACGAAATCGAAGCTGTTGCGACCGTCGAGTGCATCAAGGTGCGTTCGCGCCGAAGCCCTGGCAGGCGCAATAAGGTGGTCGAGCGCGCGCTTGGTCACTGCCGACTGAATCAGGCCGCGCAGTCGGTCATGCCGAGGCGGGTCGGAACTGCCGAGGGTCGACCCTGCGCGGCCGGGAAACTCGTCGACCAGATTGCCTTGCGCCGAACTGTAGACCCGCCAGTTGGACAAGGCGGCAAGGATATCATCGTAGCGCGACAGTACCCATTTTCCGGCCTGCTCACTCCAGAAGCAGGGATATTCGTCGCGCAGCACCTTGTAGGCGGGAAACGGGTCCGCATCGATTGCGGGCGAATAGGGGTCGAAAGTGAAGCCCGGCTTTTCTGTTATGGCCATGTGTCTCTCCATTCGCCTGGATGTCAGACCGCTTCCAGCAGCATCGTCGCTGCGGCCGTGTTCGAAATGGGGATGTGGTAATTGCGATGGGTCTCCCGGGCAGTGTCGCCCAGCGCCCCGCGCGCGGCGATCCAGTTCAGGATCTCGACGCCCTGCGATCCGGCCAGACGCACGATGTCTCGCACGCTGTCGCGCGTAAGCGCGTCCGGATTGGCGGCAAGGTTGTCCATGCAGAAGCGATCGTAATCGGGGTTCATGAAGCCAGCGCGCTCACCGTCGAGCTGGTGCGACAGACCGCCCGTGCCGATGACCACGATCTTTTCGTCACCCTGCCAATCCGCCAGAGCCCTATGAACGCTTCGCCCGAGCGCGAGGCAACGTTTCGCCGAAGGCAGCGGGAACTGCACCGTATTGATGGCAATCGGCACGAGCTTGACCGGCCAGGCATCGACTTCCGGCCAGGCCAGTTCGAACGGCAGCGACAGCGCGTGATCGACCAACATCGACTGGCAAGTCGTCACATCGAATTCGTCACCGACAAGTTGTTCGATGACGTGCCAGCTCAGGTCAGGATGGCCCGCAAAGGACTTGTAGACCGGCAGGCCCCAGCCTTCGTCCTCATTGCAGTATTCCCTGGCCGCGCCCACCGCGAAGGTCGGCATCTTGTCGAGAAAGAAGTTGAGCCCATGGTCGTTGTAGAAGCAGACGGCCACGTCCGGCTTTGTTTCTGCCAGCCACTCGCGCACGGGCGGGAAGCCGTCGAAGAAAGGCTTCCAGTAGGGCGTTTCCTGATCGCCGCGCATGATTGCCCCGCCGATGGAGGGAACGTGGCTGGTGAAGTATCCACCGATGATCCTTGCCATGAGCTTATTCCCCTTCCTGAACAGGCAGCGCCCGGTCGAGCAGCATCTGCTTGAATGCCTCGACGGTCTTGCCCGTCTGCTGCGCACCGACGTCCTGCACGTTGAAACCGAAAATTCCCGCAAGCTTGGCGAGATAGTAGATGTTCCCGCCGGCCTCGATCATCGCCAGCACATTGCGCGCGGCAACGGCATCGCGCTGCTGCGGCGTCAGGCCAAAACGGTCGCAGTAACCGGCCTCGTCCTCAAGAAAAGCCGCTCGGTTACGGGCATCGTTGAACGAGTAGCACATGGCATTGAGCTGATAGCCCCTGCCCGCAGCCTCCCCGTCGAACAGGGGCGTGCCGGGAATCGGCGTCCTGTCACTTTCGCCGTTGCCAGCGAGGTTCCTCGTCCCATCCATAGCCTGCAACTCCATCAGACACTTTCGCGTGAAGGAGAGCCTGACGCACCAGAAGACCCGGCGTATTGACCTGGATCAAGCAATCGGCACTGCGGCTCCGATCCTGCAGCAATGCAACGATACTTAGCAAAAAATTATATCGTTGCGCATACCGCTTCACAAACGAAAAAGGGGAGGCTTGCGCCTCCCCTTCCTCTTTCCCTTGAATGCGACCCAAAGGACAAGCAGGATCTGCCTTCAGACGGGCAGGCCCACGTAATTTTCTGCAATCGAACGCTGGGCAGCTTCGCTCGACGCGATGTAATCGAGTTCGGCTACCTGCATCCGGCGCTCGAACGGACCGTCTTCCGGGAAGCGATGCATGAGGCGCGTGAGCGACCAGCTGAAACGCTCGGATTTCCATACACGCGCCAGGGCTTTTTCCGAGTAGCCGGCAATCGCGTCGTTGTCGTTCGACTTGAAGAAACCCAACAGCGCTTCTGCCGCGTAGTAGACGTCGCTTGCAGCCAGGTTGAGTCCCTTGGCGCCGGTGGGTGGAACGATATGCGCAGAATCGCCGCACAGCATCAGGCTACCATGGCGCATCGGTTCGAACACGAATGAGCGCAGCGGCGCGATCGACTTCTCGAGCGAGGGGCCACGAACGATGTGCGCAGCCGCATCGGGACCGAGACGGATCGCCAATTCGTCCCAAACGCGATCGTCCGACCAATCCTCGACCTTCTCGGTCAGGGGCACGTCGATGTAATAGCGGCTGCGCGTGTTGCTGCGCATCGAAGCGAGGGCAAAGCCGCGCTCGTGATTGGCGTAGATCAACTCGTGGTTGCAAGGCGGAACATCAGCAAGGATACCGAGCCAACCGAAGGGATAGACACGCTCGAAGCTTTGTCCGGCCGAGGCAGGGATGGCCTGCCGCGAGGGGCCGTGGAAACCGTCGCAACCAACGATGAACCGCGCGTCGATCCGGTGTTCGCTGCCATCGCGATTGTAGGTCACGTAAGGCGCATCGCTCTCGATATCGTGAAGCGCGACTTCGGCGGCCTCGTAGATCACTTCAAGCCCGCGCGGCTCGGAAGCTTCCATCAGGTCGCGCGTCAGCTCGGTCTGGCCATAGACCATCACCTGCTTGCCGGTCAGCCTGGCGATATCGATGTGGATCAGGCGCTCACCGTCGGCGAGGTTGAAGCCGTCATGCGGCAGACCCTCAGCCTTCATGCGCGCATCGAGGCCAAGCCGCTCCATGAGGCCGACTGTGACCTGCTCAAGCACGCCGGCGCGAATGCGCGACAGGACATAGGGGCCGGACTGACGTTCGAGCACGACGCAGTCGACGCCCTCGGCCTTGAGCAGATGACCCAGAAGCAGTCCCGCGGGGCCCGCACCAATGATTGCAACTTGTTTACGCATGCGCCTTCGTCCTCAAACGGCGCACTCTGACAAGGTGCGTCCGATACCTGCCATAAAATGACCGGCGCAGGGCTCGACAGGAAGGCACAGCGGGACCAATATGCCGGTACTTTCAGGACAGTCACAATGCCCCCAAGCCCGATTCCCAACTTCCTGCTCTATGGCGAAGACACCTCCGAAGCCCCACCGGATTTCGCTCATATTGAGACGATCGCAGCGCGAAGCGCCTTGTACGATTGGGAAATTGCACCGCATCGCCACCTTCTCAGCGTTCAGGCCCTTCTGGTATCGCAGGGACAGGTCGAGTTCCGCTGCGACGATCTGGTCCGGACTCTCGAGGCACCGTGCTTCATGGTCGTGCCGATCGGCAGCGTGCACGGCTTTCGTTTCTCGCCGGAGACCTCCGGCCATGTCCTGTCATTGTCCCCCGGGTTCATTGCCCGGGCCGGCGACGCATCCGATCCGATGCTGCGTATCCTCACCCGCGGCGCCTGCGGCACGGTACCCGATGCAGATGTGAAGCGCGTCGACTGGCTCTGCCAGGAGATGCTGGCAATCCAGTCCGACTGGCGTACGCCGCAGCCGCTGTTCCTCGCGCTTGCCGAAGCGCTTGTGCGTTCGCTGCCCGCCGACACCGAGGAAGCCGACGTGCTACCGGCTGAGGACGAGCGCCTTTCGGGCTTTCGTCAACTGGTCGAATTGCATTTGCGCGAACACAAGAGCCTGGGCTGGTACGCCGAGCGCCTAGGCATCACCGGAAAGACGCTGACGCGCATATGCCGCAAGAGGCTGGACTGCACGCCCGTCGAACTGATCCACGCACGCCTCGTGCTTGAAGCGCAAAGGCTGCTTTTCTTCAGCAATGCCAGCATTGTCGAGGTTGCCGACGAATTGGGCTTTTCCGATCCGTCCTATTTCTCGCGCTTCTACCGGCGCATGACCGGCAGGCGACCGCTGGCGGACAAGTCCGGCGCTCGCACGAGCGAAAGCCGGCAAAACGCTGGTTAGAGCGTATTGCGCATGGCGATTGCTCCCAGCACCTTCGCACTCGCCTTGGGCGTGCGTTCGAATGTCTCGCGATCGACAGAGCACAGACCGAACCTGGGCTTGTAGCCGAAGATCCACTCGAAATTGTCCAGAAGCGACCAATGGACGTAGCCCAGCACCGGCACCCCTTGGTCCATGACCCGCTTCAGGCTCTCGAGCGCGGCCGGGATAAAGCGGGCACGCAAGGTATCGTCGTTCGTGCCGACACCATGTTCCGACACGAGGATCGGCCTGCCCGTGGCCTCATGGACGTAGCGCACGGCACCGGCCAGGGAAGGTGCCCATACTTCGGTTCCGGACCAGTTGCGGTCGCTATCTGCGGGTGGCGGAATCCGGCCCTTTTCGCCCCAGACCGCACGTTCGTAATTCTGCACCCCGATGAAGTCATCTGACTTGGCGAGTTCAAGCCATTTGCCGTAGGTTTCCTCGCGGACGCGGTCGCGTATCGAGTTCCTTCCTGTGGCCTGATCATCAATTACGGACAGTGTAAGTCCCACCGGCAAGTCGGGCGCGACGGCTTTGATGGCCATACGCGCGGCCTTGTGACCCTCGGCAAGACCTGCCTCGACAGCATCGATATCTTCCTTCGCCGCAATATTGGCACAGGAGAACCGCTCGACGCCAAGCCGCCTTGCGGCTGCTTCCAGCGTGGCACGCTGCAGGTCCCAGACCTGCCCCGGCAACATCGGGCGCAGGATCGCGAGAATGTTGGGCTCGTTCAGCGTCATCGCCATGGCAATGTCCGCGCCGATGGCGCGAGCGACCCTGTCGCAATAACGGGCAAAAAGCTGCGGCGCTTCCGGATTCATCCAGCCGCCCTGGGCGCTGAACCAGCGCGGAGCGGTAAAGTGATTGAACGCGACGAGCGGCCTCAACCCCCGCTCGTGGCAGCCCGCGACGATGGCCTTGTAGTGATCGAGCATGGCCTGGGAGAACAGGCCCGCTTCAGGCTCGATCCGCGCCCACTCGACGCCGAAGCGGTAGCTGTTGAGCCCGAGGCTTTTGACGATATCGAGATCCGTGCTCCACAGTTCGAGACTGTTGCAGGCATCGCCGGAAGGCGCAGCGAAGATAGTCGGCTGCTGGTTCTCCATAAACCACAAGTCGCTGGCCGTATTGTTGCCCTCGACCTGATGCGGCGCCGTGGCGGCACCCCACAGAAAAGCTTCGGGGAAGCGCGGATTCGCCTGACGAACGGAGCGGGCGAAGGCCGGCGCAGCGCTCAGCATGGCGCCGGCGGCAAGCAGGCTACGGCGGTCGAGGGCGGGAATGTTCGGCATGTTCTTGTCCTCAGGCTAAGTCAGCAAAGAAAGCCAGCATTTCATCGGTGAGACGACGGTCCGCCGTCCCGATATGCATGGCTAGCGAGTAATGATTATGGCCGCTTGCGTAGTGGCAGCGCGGCAGAAGGCCGTGGCGCTCCAGACGTTCCTGCAAGAGCCCTGCCCATTCGGCCTGAAAGCGCGGTGGGTCGAATTGCGCGCAGGCGATGAGCAACGGCAGCCCGGTTGCGGCGACGGCCTCCCGTGGCATGCGCTACGCATAAAGCGCTTGCGGTCCGTAATAGAACTCATCGCGTTCATCGAGCGGGGTGTAGCCATAGAGACCTGACAAGAGCACCGCGCCGCGCACCAACGACGCATGATCGTCTCGCAGCTTCATGAAGCTCGCGAGATGGACCGATCCTGCCGAGGTTCCGACAAGCAGAATTCGCTGCGGATCACCGCCGAACCGAGCCGCATTGGTGCGCAGCCAGTCGACCGCCTTGGCGACATCCTCGCCCCCCGAGGGGAACATGTGCGCCGGCGCGAGACGATAGTTCATCACTGCACCGAGCATTCCGTTCATGGCAGCCCAGCGCCCAACGTGCGCGTTCGCCCAGCCACTCTCCCCGCCCTTGTCACCGAGCAGGAAGCCCCCGCCATGCACGAACAGGACGACCGGCCTGAGCACCTCGGGCATCCCGCCCTCGCGGTAGAGATCGAGGCGATGGCGCGGATCGGGACCATAGGCGCAATCGAGAGCGACTGGCGCAAGCCTCTCTGCAATCGGCTCCTGCTCGGCACCGAACAGGGCGCGGCATTGCCCGACCACCTGAGGCCCCATGGCATAACCGAGGTCTGCGATGGCGGCTGACATCGAAGTTGCGTTCACACCCTCTCCTCAACCCGATATCGGGACAACAATCTGCGCAAGGCAATGGTCGTCCCGACGAAACCCAGGATGCCACCGTAGGCCAGCTTGATGGCCAGGGCGACAAACCACTCCAGTCCGTTCCAAGGGCCCAGCAGGCATCCCGCTGCGAGCATGGCGGCGCTGGCAATGCCGATCACAAGGACAAGCGCCACGTTTCGGCCGATCCCCGCCGCAGTTGTCAGAAGAACGCCTGACTTTTTCAATTTCGTCCAAACGAGCAGCGAGGGTACGAGCGCGGACATCAGCGCGATAGCACTGGCCTGAACGAAAAAGTCGAGAGCGAAATTATCTGTAGAACCGAATTGCAGGGCGCGGCGATCGGTCCCGAATACAACCAGGAAAAACACGGCGCTGAGCGCAATGTTGATCAGGGCGCTGACGCGCTGCTCGCGTCTGATCATGCGATCCACATCCCGGGAGGATATCGCCGCCGGGTTCACGGCCTGCACCCCAGATCGAATGTTTGCAAGTCGTTGGCGAGGTCGACAGGGCCCGCATAATGCATGGAAATCTCCGCTCGAATGCCTGGCTCAGAGCGGACAAGCGGTCCTGGCGGAATTGCGAAGTGCGTCAGCACGATCCGGCCAACCTTGGCCTTCGCTGCCATTTCGCCAATCGCTTCGGGCTTGAGATGGTGGGTCGAGAGATGCTCTTCCATGCCCTTGAGCATTTCAGGTGTTGCGTCCTTTCGGCGCTCGCTAATTTCCTGAAGCAGGCGATCGAGATCGATAACCTCGCTCACCAGCATCCCGGTGCGATCGGCCAGTTTGACGACGGCATCGCTGGGCCCGGTATCGCCGGTGTAGGTGACGCTGCGACGGCCAAGGGCAAACCGATAGCTTAGCGAGACATTATCCGGATCAGACATGCCTCCATGATCGAAGTGGCTGTTTGCCGCGGCGCTGACCATGGCCCCCTCGCCAAGATCGATGCCCTGCCCATCGGCAATCTCGACCACGCTAACCGCTTCGGCCGGTGAAGGCGGCGGCGTGCCGAGGCCGAAGCCAATCTGCGCCGGTGTCGCCAGCGAGGCGAGGATACCGTCGACGATCGCGCGGGTTCCGACCGGGCCGTAGACAGTCAGGGTGCCCGGATACTGGTTCATCCAACGCAAGACGATGACAGCGCCCAGCCCGCCGACATGGTCCCAGTGGGGATGGGAAATGAAGACCGCATCGATTGTGCCCAGATCGACGCCGATACGCGCCAGTTGGTCGACGGTGCCATCTCCCGTATCCACGAGGATGCGGCGCTTGCCGATGGTCAGGAGATTGGCCGGCTCCGAACGCTCCGCCGTCGGGACCGGGCCGCCCGCCGTCCCGAGCGTCGTCCACCGCAAAGCAGGACAAGTGCCTTGCGCGAGGGCGGGAACGGAACCCACCGTAAACGAGGCCGCGGCCATCACAATCCAAGCCAATCGTCTGTGCGCCTGCATCATCACCCTGTCGTTCTTTTGGGGCCGCAATCGGCAGAAAATCAAAAGGGCCGGGGCACTACCCCGGCCCTATACATCAGAACTTCATCTGTGCGGATACACCGAGAGTACGGCGACCTTCCCGAGTCATCCAGTTCACGTAGGCCCCCGCATCTGCGAAGGGCAGAGCAATAACCGCAGAATGGAAGCGCTGATCGAGCAGATTGCGGGCAAAGACGCCAATTCGCCAGTTGCCATCCGGATGACCGATCCCGGCGTTGAGGCCGATGGTGCCATAGCCGTTCTGATATGCGTACTTCTCGACCACGGCATATTGCACGCGGCTGCGATAATAGAAGTTTGCCGACCAGTCGAACTGGAGCGTATCGCTGATAGGCAGGCGCACGTCGGCCCCGAAAGTGGCGCTGTACTTGGGCGCGCCTGAAAGCGGCTCACCCTTGGCCTGGACCAGGCTGGTTTCTCCGTCATCAGCAAGATAGCAGCTGTAGCCGTCCTTCACGACATTCGGGCACGAAGTTACGTAGTCGGTGAACTTGGTGTCCGAGAAGGTGAAGCCGCCGTTGAAGGAGAGTTCCGGAGTGACGCGCCACGAGGCATCGACCTCGAAGCCCTTGGCCGTGAAGCCGCCCGCGTTCTCCGTAAGGAACTCGACGCCATTGAAGACCGAAGTCTGCAGGTTCCTGTACTTGTCGTAGAACAGGTTGGCATTGAAAGTTACGGCACGGTTGAACAGCTGCGATTTCACGCCGATGGTGATGTCGCGAACCGTCTGCGGCTTGACGTTGGTCTGCGTACCGGTGAGGCCAGAGAAGGTCACCGTCGGGCCCAGGTATCCGCGTGCGACCGTCCCGAACAACATGACGTCCGGATTGATCTTGAATTCGGCGCCGACGCGGCCTGACCAGTCCCCCTTCCTGGTGCTGCCGCGCAGTTCGTCAGCCGGATCGTATGGTGTGACGAAACCGGGGACGGCGTAGTCGAAGTCGACCGAAAAGGGGGCGTAGTTGGGATCGATGATCGAATAGTACGAAGCCTTGACCCAGTCGTACTGGTAGCGAATGCCGCCGATCAGTGCGAACCGGTCGCTGACATGGTACTTGCCGTCGAAGAAAGCCGCCAGCGAGTCCGAACGGGTCTGGGTATTGCCCTGCCCGGACGAGATATCGACGAGCGGCGTTGCAGCCAGACCGCCCAGATCGATGGGCGTGAACGGATATGCTGGCCGCAATTGCGCGCGGTTGAAGTCATTGTCGTCACCGACCTTGCGCCGCGAGGCATAGACGCCGCCGGTAAATTCCAGGGCGCTGCCCGCCGGAGAGCTGATGCGCAGTTCCTGCGAAAGAAATGTCTGGTCGGTGCCGGTAGGCTGTGCCGTGAAGATGGGCATGCTGGTCGCATCGATCGCGAACTGCTGGGGCCCTTCGTCGAGGCGACGCCACGCCGTCACGGAAGTCAGGCTATAATCGCCCAGACCGAGGTTTATCTCGAGCGATGCACCGTAGTTCTCCTCGGAGGTATAACCGTCGTAGTCCTCGACCGACTTGCTGTTGTCCAAGCCGGGCGTCACGCCCAGCGCCGCAAGATTGGCGAAACGTGCCACCATCAGCGGATTGACCGCAACATCGTCCGGCAGACGATTGAGAGTCCAGAGCTGACCGGGGCCTGTGCGCTCGATCTTCGAATAGTCGCCGATCAGATAGATCGAGAATTCGTCGCTGCCTTCGAGCAGGAACTTGGCACGCGCGCCGTAGCTTTCCTCGCCGCCCCACTTCTTGTCGAGATAGACGTTCTTGATGAAGCCATCGTTCGAACGATAGAAACCGAACACTGCGAGCGCGGAGTTCTGCGACACTGGCAGGTTGACGCTGCCGTTGACGTTCCACTCGTTCAGTTCGCCATAGCTGACGAAAGCCTTGCCCGAGAATGCCGTTGGATCGGGGCGCTTGGTGGTGATGTTGATGACGCCCGACGACGCGTTCTTGCCGAACTGGGTGCCTTGGGGCCCCTTGAGGACTTCGACACGCTCAAGATCGCCCAGCGAGTTGATCGGATTGCAGAATGGAATGACGACATTGTCGACAACGGTGCCCACGTTCTGCTCGGATGAGCTGGAAAAGCCTCCGGCGCTGCCTACGCCACGTAGGCGGAACCCGGAATCATTGGGCGAAGTACCGAATTGCACCCCCGAGAACTGGTACTGGATATCGGTGAGCTTCTGAAAGCCGCTCTCCGCCAGTTGGTCGCCGGTCACGGCCGAAACGGCGATCGGCACGTCCTGCAGGCGTTCCGCGCGGCGCGATGCCGTCACGATGATGTCGCCGCCGGTCACTCCCGTATCGTCGGCCAGGGCCTCCTGGGCCATTGCCGGAACGCTCAAAACACCCATGGCAATGCCCGAAAGGAGCATGACTTTCCTGTAGTCCATAAATGGAACTCCCTTTAGAACTTCTTGTTATTATTGAAAAATGTGGATTTTCAGACTTCGTCGACGACCTGGTTGGCTAGCGTACCGATCACCCCGACGGATATCTCGACGGTGTCTCCAGCCTTCATGTAGAGGGGCGGCTTGCGCTTATCGCCGACGCCGCCGGGCGTGCCGCTGGCGATCACGTCGCCGGGCTGAAGCGTGGTGAAGGTCGAGCAGTATTCGATGACCGAGGCGATGTCCCAGATCATGTCCGAAACCGGCTGATCCTGAACGAGTTCGCCGTTCAGGCGGGTCTGGACGCGCTGGGCGCCAATATCCTCGATCTCTAACGCCGGGATCATCGCGGGTCCGAAAGCACCCGTGGCAGGCCAGTTCTTGCCGGGTGTGAACTGGATATTGTGGCGCTGCCAGTCGCGTACCGAGGCATCGTTGAATATCGAATAGCCGGCTACATGGCCCATGGCATCTTCACGCGCGATGCGGCGCCCGCCCTTGCCGACGATCACTGCCAATTCCCCCTCGTAATCGAAGCGTTCGCTTTCGGGCGGGCGCACCAGAGCCTCGCTGGCGGCGATCAAGGTGTCGGCCCAGCGGGTGAAGATCGCCGGGTGATCCTTCTGCTCGCGACCGGTCTCGGCGACATGGGTCGCATAGTTCAGGCCAACGCACAGGATCTTGCCCGGGTTGGGTATGACAGGCAGCAGCGTCACTGCAGCACGGTCGAACTCACCTGTAATGGCCAGTTCGGACAGGTCGCCGTCAAGCGAGTCCTTGAGCCATGCTGGGCCGCCCGGTGCGCCGAGATCGAGAACCTTGTCTCCTTCGAGGCGGCCAAAGCTTGCGGTGCCGTCTGGCCGTTCAAAACTGATGTACTTGTTCATTGGCGTTTCTCCCCTGCCGATGCGGTCCGCGGCGCGTGAAACCCTGCTGGACATTGCCAGACTGGCTGCGCCCAGAACGAGCGTGCGGCGATCAATTTCCAATCGGTGCGGCATCCCAGTCACGGCGGAAGCGGAAGCGCTCCTCTGCAAGGCGCAGGCCGTCGAAGTCCTTGTCCGAGATGCCCCACTGGTCGATGCGATTGGGCGGCCAGATCCAGTCTTCGGGCGCGCCCACCCTGTAATCGTCCGGCACCTTCTCGACCGCGGTCGAAAACTCGATCACCGGACCGAAAGGAGCGATGTAATAGGCATAGACGTTCGCACCTGGGCCATGGCGGCCCGGTCCCCAGGCCGGAGCGAGCTTGCTGTCACGCAGCCTCCCGATGCCGCGCATGACCGCATCGATGTCGGTCATCTCGAAAGCGATATGATTGAGCGAGCTGAAACCCGCCCGGGCAAAGGCCGTTGAATGGTGGCTGTCATTGCAGCGCACGAACACCATGCCCTTGGTCCGATCCGACACACGAAAGCCCAGCACGTTCTCGACAGCGTGGCCAGACGCTTCGGCGTCGGCCGAATTGAAGACGACATGAGTCAGCTTTACGGGCAAGTCGCGCCCGGCGATCGGTTCGACATCTTCGGCGCCTACGAGAAAACGCAGGATCTCGCCCTCGGGCAGTTCGACGAGGATCCCCTCGCCTTCGCCCGGATCCTCGGACCGGGTCGGGCGGGCAGGCCATCCGGCATCGGCGATACGCTGCCTGAGGCCACTGAGTTCCTCGGCCGTGCACACGAACGTGGTCGAGCGCACGAATTCATCGTCGGCCTTTTCGAAGGCGACGAGATAGGGAAATGGGCCGGACCCGCGCAGGTAATGCGTATCTCCGCGCACCTCCGCCGGGGCCATTCCCCAGATGTGGGTCATGAATGCCGCGGCGCCCGCCGGATCGGGCAGCGCCAATTCGATGCTACGCAGTTTCACGAGATCGTCTCCCTGGAAAGTCCGGCTGCAGCCATGCCGGCATAGGCGCATTCGGCGTCGCACTCACCGGTATCGCCGCTGATGCCAACCGCGCCGATTGCCACGCCCAACGCATTGCGGATCACGACACCGCCCGGCGAAAAGGCGATTTGGCCACCGACAATATCGCTCACACTCTGGAAGAACACCGGATTGCCCTTGGCACGCTCCGCAAGTACCGAGGTGTCGACATCCATACCGATCGCGCCTGTCGCCTTAGCTCGCGCGATATCGAAGCGAAACAGACTGGCCTTGTCTTCCCGAGCGAAGGCCACGGGATGTGCCCCCGCATCGAGGACGATCACCGCGAGCGGTTTGGCCTTGCGCCGCCGGGCCTCGGCAAGAGCGCCGGCCACGATGGCCTGTGCCTGTTCAAGGGTCAGTGTCATGCAGTCAGTTCCCGTCTTGCGGCAAGCTTCTGCCGACGCGCGGCAAGCAATGCCGCTGCATCGCCACTGGCGGTGCCGAACACGTAATGATCCGGGCGCACGAGCACGGCATCGGCCATGTGCGCGTCGAGCCAGGAGAGGATCGCGCCGCTGTCAGGAAGATCGGCCGCGACGATCAGTACCACGTCCGATTCATTGCTGGCTGCAGCGTGATCGCGCACGAACAGCCGCCAGCCCTGCCCGGCAAGGTCGTCCAGCTTGCGCCCATCGTCCAGGATCGGTTGCACGAACCGCTCCCCTGCTCCCGGGGTGCCCTGAGCGATGACACCGCTCGCAATCGCCGGGATGAGGTCATGCGCTGTTTCGCCCTGGCGCTGGCGGGCCTTGGCGCGGATATCGGCATCGCGAGCAGCCGCCTCGTCCGGGTCGAGCTCGCAAATATAGCGCCCGGCCTCGACTGCGGCACCGATAACCGCGCGTACATGGGGATCGCGCTCGGACTGGTAAGTATCGAGGATGGCCGAAGACGTACCGTGATTCACGATCGCATCCATCTTCCAGGCCAGGTTCGCAACGTCGCGCAGGCCATGGCACATGCCCTGCCCGAAGAACGGCGGCGTCTGGTGTGCGGCATCGCCTGCAAGGAAGACATTGCCCACCTTCCATTGTTCGGCCACGAGCCCGTGGAAGCGATACGTCGCGGCACGCACGATACGGTGCGGAACATCCACCATCCACGCGCCGACAAGCTCGCCAACCTTCTCCGGCTTCATCATCGCCGCGTCGTCCTCGCCGGGCAGCAGCATGAATTCCCAGCGGCGATGATCGCGCCTTCCGGGAACGACTGTGGCCGGCCGAGCGGGATCGCACATCATCACGGAGAGGCGCTGCAGGTCCGCGTCAGCCGGAACACCCGTAATATCGGGGAACGTGACGGGTCCGTCGACTTCAGCATCGACAACGAGCCAGGGCTCTTCGAACTTGAGATCGTCGAGGGCGACGCCCAGCGCCTTGCGCACTGCACTGCGCGAACCGTCTGTGCCGATCACCCAGCGCGACGTCACTTCCTCGATCTTGCCATCCCGTTCGTAGGCTACGGTGACGGTGTCGCCATTCTGGACGAGGCCGGTGAAGGCGGCGCCAAGCTTGAGCTCGACATTGTCCAGACAAGCTAAGCCTTCTCGCAAATGCGCTTCGAGTTCGGGCTGGTAGAAGAAGTAATCGTTGGCCCATCCGAACGGACGCGGCTTGCCCACTGTACCCATGTAGCGGATCACACCATGATCGGCTCCGACATGCAGGTGCCCATCGGTCGCCACCATGTCATTTGCGACCCGGTCGATCACGCCTGCAGTCTGGAAGAGGCGCATCATCTCGTGATCGAGATGGACTGCGCGCGGCAGCGGATAATGCTCCAGCTCCTTTTCCAGCACGAGTACGGTCAGTCCCGCGTGGCCGAGCAGGTTCGCTGCCAGTGCGCCGACCGGGCCACACCCCACGATAACGACATCGATGGTCATGGGTTCAGCCTACTGCTTCCAGATTGGCAGGCGCCTTGTAGAGGACCCCGCCCTTCATGATCATCGCGAGCCGGTCCTTGTCCTGCAGGATCGCAACATCCTGAGTCGGATCGCCGTCGACGAGCAGGAGGTCGGCCAGGTAACCTTCGCGCATGAGGCCGACTTCAAGCCCCATCAGCTCACCGCCGTACTGTGTCGCAGCCTGCAGTGCTTCTGCGGGCGTGAAGCCGAAGTAGGTGACGAAGTGCTCGAGGTCGCGGGCATTGCGGCCGTTGGGATTGAAGGGAAAGCCGTAGTCGCCGCCGACCAGCACCCGAACGCCGCGCCTCTTCAGCTCGGGAACGAGCCTGCCTTCCAGTTCCATGCGCTGGGCCGCGCTGGCCTTCATGTGGGTCATGTCCACATGCGGTGGCGGACTGGCTTCCAGGGCCGCGACGGAAACGCCCGCACCCGGCGCATAGAAGAACCTGTCCTTCTCGGCAGCCATGCGCGCGATGGTCGCCTCGTCGGCAAAAGAGCAATGATAGAGGATGCGCGCACCGGCATCGAGCGCCAGTCCGATCGCTTCGGGTGAATAGGTATGGCAGGCAATCCACAGGCCAGCCTCGCTGGTCGCCTTGCCCGCAGCCATCATTTCCTCGCGGGTATAAAGCACATCCATGGCCGATCCGGGCTTGAGAGCATCTTCGCCCGAGACCACGAGCTTGATCGACTTGACGCCCTCGTCCTTGCAGTAAGCGACGAACCTTCTCATCGCATCGGGGCCACGGCCGTTGAAGACGTTGCCGGTATCGACGCCTTCGGCGCCCTCAGGGCTGCGCTCGAGCGTCGAGGGCACAAGGCGCGGTCCCGGCGTATCGCCCGCCTCGATGGCAGCGGCCAGTTCCGGTTCGATCTGATCGCCCAGTGCGCCTGCCGAATAGAGGCTGGTGAAACCGTGATCGAGCAACACGCGCGCATTGCGCCATGCCGCGACTCTCAGTTCCTCAGGGGGCAGAATGAACTGGTGGTAGATCTTCTCGACAGAGGAGGCCCATGTCAGATGCGTATGCGCATCGACCAGGCCCTGGAGTGGGCCCCTAGGGTCGGACAGTCGGGACCTAAATCTTTGACCATGGGTTTGGCTTTCGGAGAAAGCCAATGCGTCACCGATCTCACAGTATCGAGTTCAAGCGTCAGGTCGTTCAGGAGTACCTCGGCGGCGAGACGCTACACGGCCTGGCCAAGCGGCACGACGTTTCCCGCCAACTGATCCGAGTCTGGATCGAGAAGTATGAGGCTGGCGATTTTGACGATGATGCTCGTGCTGCCGACCTCATTCAGCAGTACGAGGCCCGCATTGCCGCGCTCGAGCGCCTCGTCGGCAAGCAGGCTCTCGAACTTGAGTTTCTAAAGGGGGCTCTGAAAAGTGCACCACGTCGGAAAAGCGGGACTACCTCCGTCATCACCGGCCCAGAGGCATCTCCGTTTCCCAAGGATGCAAGCTGATGGGTATCGCCCGTTCCACGTTTTATCGCGAGCAACTCCAACGGATCGGAGAAGCCGAGTTGCTGAACGCGATCATCGCGATCTGTGACGAATTCGAGGCCTATGGCTGGCGCCGTGTACGGGCTGCCCTCAAGCAGCAGGGGATCTGCGCCAATCACAAGCGCATCAAGCGCTTGATGCGCGAGCATGACCTGCAGCCACGGCGGCGACGGCGATATGTTGCAACAACAGACAGCGCCCATGATCTGCCAATATTCCCAGACCTGACCAAGGAGATCGCTCTGTCAGGCAGAGACCAGCTCTGGGTCGCAGATCTTACATGTGTGCCTATTATCGGCGGGTTTGCCTATGTGGCGATCATCCTGGATGCATGGTCTCGGCGGGTGGTCGGCTACGCTATCGGCCGCTCGATCGACGCCAGACTAGCCATTGCCGCTCTCGAGTCCGCCATTTCGAGCCGGCGACCACCTCCGGGCCTCATTCATCATTCGGACCGTGGCTCTCAATACGCAGCCGGGTCCTATCGCGCATTGTTGGCAGCCAACGGCATCAGTGGTTCGATGAGCCGACGCGGAAATCCTTACGACAATGCCAAGGCAGAAAGCTTCATGAAGACGCTCAAGGTCGAAGCAGTCTACCCGATGGCATTCGAAACTTTCGACGATGTCGCCATCCATCTTCCACGGTTCATCGATCACACCTACAATCAACGTCGGTTGCATTCCGCCTTGGGTTACATGAGCCCAGAACAGTTCGAGGAGTTACACGCCAAATCAAGGGTCAAAACAGCAGCCTAATGACTGTCCGACCCTAGGGGCCCACTCCACCCGGCATGAGCGTTTTGCCCGTGCCATCGATGACGACCTCGGCAGCCTCTCCCGCCAGAGCATCCTCGCCCAAGGCCACGCGCGCGATACGCTCGCCATCGACAAGGACGCTGCCGAGCTGCGAGGCAATTCCGGTGCCATCGAAAATGGAAACTTGGCGGATCAGGGTCCGCATCGCGCTCTCCCTCGGTTCTCTTCGGTTGAACGCGTTTTACCCAAGCCACAGACCTAAAGTAAAATAATGATATTTCTAATTGCCATAGTATTTTCCTATGGATGGACAGCGACAGCCTGAACCATCGCTTCGGCAAGAGGAGACAGCTTTCTCCCGGAAATACGCAAGACACCGACACTGCGCTCGAACACCGCTTCCCTGATGGCGATGGCGCGAAGCGAGCCTGTCGAAATGCCATCGAGAGCCACGGTGCGCGGCAAGACCGTTACCCGGTCCGTCTCCCGAACAATGGCGCGTGTGGTGAGGAGCGAGTCGCAGCGAATGACCGTCCCGGGCACCGCAACCCCCGCGGCAATGAAGAGCGCATCGACCTGACGGCGAAAGGCCCCACTCGCCTCAGGCAGAACCCAGCGATAGTGTTCGACCTCGCGCAAGGAAATCGACTCGGGCAATCCCTCGTGATGGGCGCCGACGATCAACGCAAAGGGATCGCGCTCGCAGGTCGTTTCCAGAATATCGGGAGGCAGCCGCTCGATCTGGGTGGTGACGAAGGCCAACTCGATTTCGCCCTTGCGCAGCATCTCGAGCAATTGCGCGTCAGGCCGTTCGACGACGCTCAGGGCGAACTCGCCGATAGTGTCTTCCACACGCTTGATGGCTCCGGGCAGCAATGTGAGCAAGGCACCTGGCGTGCCGCCAATCCGCAAGGGTCCTGCAATGCGCTGGCTGGCATGCTCGACTTCGCTCGCGGTATCCTTGAGCAGAATTGCCAGGGCATCGGCACGCCGGCGCAAGGCGATGCCCTCCTCGGTCAGGGTGATGCCGCCGCGACCGCGCTCGAACAGAACCACCCCGAGCCTGCTTTCAAGCAAGGCAATCGTGTTGGACACCGAAGGCTGCGAGATGTTGAGCAACCGCGCTGCCCCGCTGATCGACCCGGCATCGCACACCGCCCTGAATGTGAGCACGGCGCGCGGATCGATCTGGGGTTGATGTGAGCGCGGCGCGGGATCGGGGCTTGGCGTGACCATCCCTGAAGCTTTGATCCGCGCACCGCGCCTTGGCAAGACGTCGCTCGTCAATCCCCGGCTTTGCTTTCCTCGACCAACCGGACAGGACCGATCAGGCCGGATGGCCGCAAGGGGGCATCGGCACGATAGGTCGGCATGGCCGTCCAGGTGATCTTCTGTGCGCCTTCCTGCTGGTCACCAATCAAGCGGTTGACCCAGGTATTGGCAACGCGGATTTCCAGGCTGTTCTGCCCCTTGCGAACGGCCTTGCCGATATCGAGGCGATAGGGCGCATGCCAAGCCGTTCCGACGTCCACGCCATTAACGGAGACCTGCGCCATGTCACCGACCTTGCCGAGGTCGAGCCACAGCGAGCGGCCTTTCCCGAACTTTCCAGATACTGTGAAATTGCGGGAGTAAGTCATTATTCCAGAGAAGTGTTTCACGCCCGGAATGTCATTCTTCTCGAGCGGTTCCAACTCGGCGAGTTCGAGGCTCGCCGGCGCTCCGCGGTCGGCCTGGAACGCAACTTGCCATGCTCCGTCCAGCTTCGCGATTTCCCGTTCGCCTTGCGGGGCAAGCGTAACCTGATCCTTCGCGGCCGCCTTGCGGAAGACAACGAAGACCGCCTCATCGCCGTCCAGTTGCAATGGCACCACGGTCTCATCGCCGCTGATGCGGTAGCTGACGGGCTCGCTCTGGCCCGTCTCGGGATGCCAGAGTTCGGGCTGCTTGCCGGTAACGCGGAAGTGCGCCTCGATAGACTGTGCGGCTTCTTGCTGATTGACGAGGTAGTAGATCTCGCCCTTCCCGTCACGGCGATGGACGAAGGGGATCTTCACCCCGGCGTCGGCACCGGAGAAAGTGAAATCGGGAGCAACGCCCATCGCCCGGAGCGCGCTTTCGATATCGTGCGAGGCTATCACGCGGCCCTTGCCGACGCGGGCATCGCCGCTTCCCGGCCAGAGCCTGGCGACCAGCGATGACCATTCGGTCAAATCGCCTTCCTGTGCGCTCGTGTTGCTCGGCGTCGCGATCGGCGCCTTGCCAACCACGGTCGCGCCGCCATCGACGAGTGCGGCCAGCTTTCGGAGTGCCGCCAAGGTCATGTGACTGGACGAGCCGCCGAGGTAGATGGTCTTGTAGCGAGCCCCGCTCGGCGCGACCACATCTTCACCATCGTTGGCAAGAAGTTCGGTCAAGGCATTGAAGTTAATATAATCGTAGGCATAGCGCACCGGAGCGTCAGTCACCGGTTCATCGCCATAGAGACCCGTGAGTGGAGCTTCCTCGCCATAGAAATAGGCGACGTCGGCCACATTGCGTCCTTCCTGCAGAAGCAGAGAACTGCGCGCGATATAGTCGACCCATGGCCGCGCCATTTCCGCCCAGCTTTCCTGCCTGTTGAAATACTGGCCGAAGATCGCCAGCGAGAGCCCTGGCTTCTTGTCATCCACCGGAACATGGACTGAAGTATGGATGACCGGACGGTTCACCCCGGTCACGAATTCCAGATCGATGAAACGCTTGAGGTCCTTCGGCGCAAAGGCCCAAGGCGCCATCGAGGCCGTCATGGATTCCGCAGCGACGAGATTCTGCCCATAGAGGTGCGCGACGGATGCAGCCCCCTTCATGTCTGCAACCAGCGTCTGGCGCGGTCCTTCGTCGCGATTGAACGTCCAGAGGGCGGCCATCGGGATGTCGGCATGGCTGCGCATGGCCATGTCATCGCCGAGCATGGGGCGATGGTCTTCCAGCGCCTCGCCATAGACCTTGAGGTCGTTTTCATGCGCGACCTTGGCCACGGTCCCGTAATGCTCGCTGGCAAGCAGGTCGGCAAGGGTCCGGCGATAGTCGTAGAGGAAACGGTCGGACTGCTCGCGCGACCCGACGATGGTTCCGGTAAGTGCCGGCAGCCAAGGCCGCGCATCGTAGCCGCGCAGCCGCTGGAACTGCTCGAGCATTCTGGGCGTCCAGTTGGCCTCGCCGACCTCGATCGAGTCGGTCAGGATGGCCTGCACACCGCGCTTGCCGACCATCTCTGACCCGGCCGCATCCTTGTACATGCCGATATAGTGCTCGAGATATTCGCGCACGGCCTTGCCGTCGAACTTGTCGACTTCCAGACCAGTCGCCTCGGGCGGAGCGGGATGGTTCGTGGTGCCAAGCAGGGAGTAACCCAGGCGCAGCACCCGCCAGTGCTGGCCGGCGGGAAGTTTCGGCGCGGTCCAGTCGAGCGTACCGTCGGCCTTGAGCCTGTCGGTCAGATCGATAACGCTGGCGGGATCGACACCCGTTGCATCGTCATCCGGTCCTGTGAGCGCGTAGTAGTCGCGGCTCATCACATAGCCAGCCTTGGTTTCGTAACGGTCGACAAGGGCTTCGCCATGAAGCTCGAACTGCCCGACGACGAGCGGCTGTGTGGCCATCCGCTTGCCGATGGCGTCGAAAAGGCCGTTAGCAGCAATTCCCGGCGCCGGTGAGCCAAGGCCGCCATCCGGTTTGCGTGGATTGAGAACGAGCCGAAAATGCGCTGCCTCGAGCGGGGCAAAGCTGATCGTCGTCGGCACGTTGTTCAGGTCGAACTGCTGGATTGGCCTCCAGGTCTTGCCATCCTGGCTCGCCTCGAGTGAGCCGGTAAAGGCAGCCCCGGCAAACGGTATCTTGACGTTGGGTACGAAGACCGTTGCCGACCGCGCCGTGATCGGACGCGGGTAATCGAGCCTGAGTTGCGGGGCCTTGCCGTCCTCGCGCGCCAGGGTCACGCCTCCTGCTAGGTCGGAGTCGATGAGCGCCTTGCTCGAAAGTACATTGCCTGCACCGTCGGAAGCGCGCGGGGTCAGTTCAGATCCGTTATCGGGAACCGGAAAGGCGAACACGCCAACCCCGCCCTCGAAGGAGGCCTCGTCGGCCTCAGCGGGCGCTCCCGAAATGATCGCATCGATGCTCAACGGAGGTTTCAGGGTCTGGAAGGGACCGGTATCGCCCGGCGGCTTCGGGAGCTTGCCGACAAAGCGCTTGCCGCCTCCAAGCGTCGTTTCACTCCAGACCAGCTTCTTGAGACCGTCCTGCGGCTTGACCCACGGACCTCCAGTCTCGGACCAGCCCGGCGAGGCTGCTATGGCCAGTTCCAGATCGAGACGATCGGCTTCGTGCGCGGCGAACCGAAACGCATCTTTCCATTCCGGCGTCATGTAGACGAGGCGATGATCGACGATCTGCGGCGTCTGAAGGTTCGCATCGAAGTTCTGCAGACCGCCGATGCCGACGCGCTTCATCCATTCCAGATCCTTGCGGATTCCGTCCTTGGTGATGTTGCCGTTCATCCAGTGCCACCACACGCGTGGACGCGCGGAATTGGGCGGATCATTGAACGCCTCTTCCAGGGAAGGTCCGGCTTGTGTCGAAGGGGCAATCTCGCTGCCGTCGTTTCGATTTTCGGCAAGAACGGGCAAGGCGCTCAGCGCAGTGGCGAGGCACAGGACGATACGAAGCGATCGACGCGACATGAATTCTCCCGGTATCCAGATCTGGTGTTTTGCTTGCATACAGGGCCACGACCCTAACAGGCCGCGACCCCGATAATACTGTATTGGTTCAGACGATCCCTGCGCCCAGCCCAACGGCCTTGCGCTCCTGCGCCTTGCGATCGCGCCAACGGCTTTCACGATAAGTGCCCAGCATGTCGATGGCGCCGCCATTCTCCATCCGGGCCTTGGCCAAGATCGGGGAAACATCGACGTTGTACGCCCGGCGCAACGCCTGGAAGGCCATCATCGTGTCATTCGCTTCCTGCGCAAGGTGCAGGGCCTCGCGATCGACCAGCAGCGCCTTTGCATAACAGGCGGCAATAGTCTCTGCGGAAGACAGCATGGATTCGATCGGATCGGTCACGTTGTGCGACTGGTCGATCATGTAGCTGGGATTGAAGCCATCGCGCGGGTTCAATTCGGCCTCGACCAACTCGTTGAAGACGAGGAACAACTGATGCGGATTGATCGATCCGGAATCGAGGTCGTCATCGCCATACTTGCTGTCGTTGAAGTGGAAGCCTCCAAGCTTGCCGAAACGATGCAGTCGGGCAACGATCTGCTCAATGTTCACGTTGGGCGCATGATGGCCAAGGTCGACAAGGCACTTGGCCTTGGGACCCAGTTCCTGCGCGGCGAGGATCGAGGAACCCCAGTCGCTGATGACGGTCGAGTAGAAGGCCGGTTCGAACATCTTGTGCTCAAGCAGCATCCGCCAGTCATCGGGCAATGCGGCATAGACCTGCGCCGCCGCTTCGAGATAGCGGTCGAGACTGCGCGCCAGATCCTGCTGTCCCGGGAAGTTCGTGCCGTCTCCGACCCAGACCGTGAGGTCGGTCGAACCGAGCTGGCGCCCGATCTCGATGCATTCGATGTTGTGCTCGACAGCTTGCTGGCGTGTCGCTGCAACGGTCGAGGAGAGCGAGCCGGTCGCGTAAGTCTGTGCCTGACCGGGCTGGTCCTGAAAGGTATTCGAATTCACTGCATCGAAGCCGAGCCCGAGGTTGGCCGCCTCTTCGCGCAGCGCTGCGTAGTCGGATACCTTGTCCCAGGGAAAGTGTGGCGAGACGCGCGGGGTCAGGCGCGAAAGCTGGTTGATGACCGCGCAGTCTTCCAGCTTTTCGTGAATGTTGGTGGGCTCTCCTGCGATCGGGAACTTGGCGAAGCGGGTGCCGCCACGGCCTGCCCCCCAGGTAGGTACGGCAACCGAAAAGTCGGCGACACGGTCCTTGATCGCATCGATGGCAATACCAGCGCGCTCCAGCTTGCGACCGAGGCTCGCGTAATCGTCGTCCAGCGCATCAAGGTCGCGCGCGTTGGCCTCGGCGATCAGTTCTGCCGAGATCGGAAAATTGCTCATGTTTGTTTATCCTCTCTCTAGCTCTCAGCGCGTGAATGCCTGCGCATTGCCCGCGTCGACATTGACCATGTTCCCGGTCGACTTTGCCGACATGTCGCTGGCAAGGAAATAGACGGCTTCTGCAATGTCGGACGGCAGGACGTCACGCTTGAGCATCGAACGCTGACGGTAATGTTCCTCCAGCTCCTTGCCGGAATCGATCCCGTGGGCACCCGCGCGCTCCTTGCGCCAGTCACCGTCCCAGATACGGCTGCCCTGGATCACCGCGTCGGGGTTTACCACGTTGACGCGGATGCCGTGCGGCGCACCTTCCAGTGCAAGGCAGCGGGCCAGGTGATTGGCGGCCGCCTTTGCCGACGCATAGGCACTGGCATTGGTGGCAGCGGCCACACCGTTCTTCGAGCCGATGAACACGACCGAAGATCCGCCTTGTTCCTTCATTCCCTTCAGCAGCGGCCAGGCGGCGCGCGAGCTCAGGAAATAGCCCTGGGCCAAAACGTCGTAATTGCGGCTCCACAATGCGATCGTGGTCTCCTCGATCGGAGCCGAGGATGCAATGCCGGCATTGGCAACGAGGATATCGAGGCCGCCGAATTCACGGGCACAGGCAGCGAACGCCTCGCTCACCTGCGCTTCGTCGGTAACGTCGCAAACGACGGTGCGAACGACATCCTTGCCGAACTGCCGGGCAAATCCTTCGCGCACTTCGCCAACGGCCTTTTCGTCGCGGTCGGCCAAGACCACGCACGCGCCGTCCGCCATCAGGCGTGCTGCGGTCGCCGCGCCGATGCCACCGGCACCTCCGGTGACCATCGCAATTCGGCCGACAAGCGGCTTGGGCGCAGGCATGCGCTGCAACTTGGCTTCTTCAAGCAGCCAATACTCTATGTCGAATGCTTCCTGCTCGTCGAGCGCGATATAATCGCCGATCGCTTCGGCCCCGCGCATGACATTGATGGCGTTGCCGTAGAACTCACCTGCCAGGCGCGCGGTGGTCTTGTCGGTGGCGAAGGTCATGCGACCAAGCCCAGGCACCAGCACGACTACCGGATTGGAATCGCGCATCGCCGGTGAGTTGGGACGCTTGCAGCGCTCGTAATAGGCTGCGTAGAGATCGCGGTAATCTGCGACCTTCTGCGCGAGGTAGGCATCATCCTGCAGGCGGGCGGGATCGAGCGTGAGAGGCGCGATCTTGGTGCGCAGGAAATGATCGGGGCAAGAAGTGCCGAGCGCTGCCAGACGCTCGAAATCGACCGAGTTCACGAACTCGAGAGCTTCGGCATCGTCCGAAAAATGGCCGACCTTACGCCGCGCTCCGGTCATCAGACCGCGCAGGCGAGGCATAAGGTCGGCAGCAATCGCAGCACGTTCCGCGGAGGAGGAGAGAGTTGCGGAGATGCCACCGAATGCCGGTTTTCCGGCAAGCTTGGAATTCAGGTAATTGGCCGCATCGGCGATGAGCGAAACGGTATGTTCGTAGCAGGCTTTCGCGCTGTCGGCCCAGCAGATGATGCCGTGACCGGCCAGCATCACGCCTTCGACGTGCGGGTTAGCCTTGACGAAATCGCGCAGTTGCACGCCAAGTGTGTAGCCCGGACGCTTCCAGGGCAACCAACCGATCTTGCCACCCCAGATTTCCCGGGTGGCGGCCTCTCCCCCCGAAGAGGCCGCCAGCGCAATGATCGCATCCGGGTGGACATGATCTACGTGCGCAAAAGGAAGCAACGAATGCAGCGGCGTATCGATCGAAGCCGCGCGCGAATTGAGATTGAAGGTGCAGTGCGGCAGATAGCCGACCATCTTGTCATCATCGTCGGGCCCGGCATAGTGCTTCTCGAGGCCCAGCAACTTCTCCTGATAGAGCGTCGCAAATCCGTCGAGCTTCATCGAACCGATGTCACCGCCCGAGCCCTTGACCCAGAGGACTTCGACCTGCTCACCCGTGAGCGGATCGATCTCCACCAGCTTGGCCGAGGTATTGCCGCCGCCGAAGTTGGTGACGGTCAGATCCGAACCGAGCAGATTGGAACGATAGAGGAGGAGTTCGGCTGGAGTGAACGATGCCGCAACCGATTCGTCCCAGCGACTTTCCGGGACAGCGAAAGGAATTGCGGCTACGGGCGATGGTGCGGTGATCGTGTTCATGACGCCGCATTTAACAATCCCCCTTTCCTTTATCAATCTATTTCGATAGTAAACGATCATATTCAATCATTCAGCTCGCAAGGGAGAGCATGTCAGGTACCGGTTCCTATATCGTCGTCGACATCGGCAAGACGCTCAGCAAGGTCACCTTGTGGACGAAGCAGGGACGAATGCTGGATCGGCAGGTTCGACCCAATGCCCCTTGTGAGGAAGCCGGCTTGCGCCGCCTGGATGTCGCCGGGATAGGAGCTTGGCTCAAGACTACGCTCAAGGCATTCGCCGCTCACCCCGTCGAGGCGATCGTCCCGGTTGCCCATGGCGCCGGCTTCGTCGCGCTGGGTAGCGAAGGAGCGCTGTTCCCGCCGCTCGACTACGAGCAGCCGATCCCGCAGGACGTGATGGCCGATTACCGCCGCGAACGCGATGCCTTTGCGCGGACCGGGAGCCCTGCACTGCCGGACGGCCTCAACCTGGGGGCGCAGGTCTATTGGATGTCACGCCTCTATCCGGAAGAAATGGAAAGCGCGACACTTGTGCCCTGGGCGCAGTACTGGGCCTGGTTCCTGACGGGCAAGGCGGTCAGCGAAGTCACGAGCCTTGGCTGCCATACCGACTTGTGGTGCCCAGCGGACGCGCGTTTCGCACCCATGGCCGAACGTCTGGGTTGGGCCGACCGATTTGCCCCCGTGGTCAAGGCCAGCGAAGTCATCGGGCCGCTGCGCCCCGATCTTGCTGCGGAAACCGGTCTGGCTCCGGGCATTCAGGTCCATGCGGGACTGCACGATTCCAACGCCGCCCTGCTCGCCGCCCGCGGTTTCCCGGAGATTGCGCGTCAGGAAGCCACGATCCTGTCGACCGGCACCTGGTTCGTCGCCATGCGCATTGCCGCCGAAACAGTGTCCATTGCCTCGCTGTCGGAAGATCGCGACACACTGGTCAATGTCGATGCCTATGGCTGGCCGGTACCATCTGCGCGATTCATGGGCGGACGCGAGATCGAAACCGTCATCCAGCTCGATACGCGCCGGGTGGATATCAAGCCCGATCAGCCCAGGCTCATGGAAGCCGTGCCCGCACTGCTCGAACGCGGGACGGTCATGATGCCGACGCTGGCGCCAGGTTTCGGCCCCTTCCCGGACGGCAAGGCCTGCTGGATCAACGCCCCGGTCGAATGGGCGGGCACCTGGTATGCGCGCCGCGCCGCCATCTGCCTCTACGCAGCCCTCGTGGCCGATACTTCGCTTGACCTGATCGGCTCCAAGAACCGCCTTCTGGTCGAAGGCCGCTTTGCCGAAGCGGAAGTCTTCGTGCGGGCCCTGGCAGCACTGCGGCCCGAGACCGAAGTTTTCATCGCCAATGCGCACAACGATGTCTCGTTCGGGGCCCTGCGCCTGATCAATCCCCTGCTCAAGCCGGCTGCGGGCCTGCGCCGGGTTGAACCGCTAGAGGGAGACCTCCAAGCGTATCAGAACAAATGGCGCGAAGCAGTGGCAAGGGTTCAAGCATGATCGTCGCATCGGTTCCCGACTTTCGCGAGGCAGCGAGACGGCGCCTGCCCCGCTTCCTGTTCGAGTACATTGACGGCGGCTCCTATGCCGAAGCGACCCTGCGCCGCAATGTCGAGGATCTGGCCGGGCTCGCCCTTCGCCAGCGCGTCCTGCGCGATGTTTCGCAGCTCGATCTGTCGACCGAGCTGTTCGGCCAGAAACTGGCCCTTCCGCTTGCCCTTGCGCCAATCGGCCTTGCCGGCCTGAACGCCCGGCGCGGGGAATGCCAGGCCGTCCGTGCGGCTGAAAAGGCCGGGGTTCCCTTCACGCTTTCGACCGTCGGTGCCTGCCCACTGGGCGAAGTCGCCGGTGCCGCCAGCAAGCCGTTCTGGTTCCAGCTCTACATGATCCGTGACCGTGCGTTCATGAAGGACCTGTTGGCGCAAGCTGTCGAGGCAGGCTGTTCCGCGCTGGTCTTCACCGTCGACATGCCGGTGCCGGGCAGCCGCTATCGCGACTATCATACCGGCCTTGCCGGCGCATCGGGCCTCAAGGGAGCCGCATGGCGCGCAGCTCAGGCCTTGGCCCGACCGGGCTGGGCCTGGGACGTCGGCCTTTGGGGCCGTCCGCATACCCTCGGCAATGTCGCCCCCGTCCTGCAGGGCAGGACCGGGATCGAGGACTTCTTCGCCTGGATGCGCAACAACTTCGATCCATCGATCAACTGGCGCGATCTCGACTTCATTCGCTCCGAGTGGAAGGGTCCGCTGATCATCAAGGGCATTCTCGATCCCGAGGATGCGCGCGAGGCTGCGGAGCTGGGGGCAGACGGGATCGTCGTTTCCAACCATGGCGGCCGCCAGCTCGACGGCGTGCTCTCAAGCGCGCGCGCCTTGCCCCCCATCGCAGAGGCCGTGGGCGATCGCCTGACCGTGCTTGCGGACGGCGGCATTCGCTCCGGCCTCGATGTCGTGCGCATGTTGGCGCTGGGTGCGGAGGGCGTACTGCTCGGGCGCGCATGGGCCTGGGCCCTCGCCGCAGGGGGAGAGGCGGGGATCACCAGGATGCTGGCCTTGATCGAGGCCGAAATGCGGGTCGCCATGGCGCTGACCGGAACGACAAGAATCGCAGAGATCGACAGCAACGTTCTCGCGCGAATGAGCGGAAAGGATCGAATTTGATGGGAGGCAACCCGGCGCTTGGCGTCCTGTTCCACTGGCTGGGCGGCTTCGCCTCCGCCAGCTTCTATGTCCCCTACAAGCGTATCAAGCTCTGGTCCTGGGAAGTCTTCTGGTTGGCAGGCGGGATCTTCTCTTGGGCTGTAGCGCCGTGGCTTTTCGCGTCGCTGCGCACCAACGACCTCTTCGCGGTGCTGGTCCAGACCCCGGGCAAGACGCTCTGGTGGTGCTGGTTCTGGGGCGCAATGTGGGGCTTCGGGGGCCTGACCTTCGGCCTGACCATGCGCTATCTCGGGCTTTCGCTGGGTATGGCGGTTGCACTGGGACTGACCACCGTGATCGGAACGATGGGACCGCCCATCTTCCACGGAACCCTGGGTGAGATCGCCTCGCGCACCAGCGGGCAGCTGACCCTGCTGGGCATCCTCGTCACGCTGGTCGGCATCGTCGTCGTCGCACGCGCAGGCCACAAGAAGGACGCGGAACTGGGCGGAGAAGCGAGCGAGGGCGTTGCCGAGTTCGACTTGCGCAAGGGCCTGCTGATCGCCGTCTTTTCCGGCGTGATGTCGGGCTGCTTCGCGTGGGGTCTCGACGCCGGGCAACCCATTCGCGAACTGACGCTTGCAGCCGGAACCGATCCGCTCAACCAGGGTCTTCCCGTTCTTTGCGTTGTCCTTGCAGGCGGGCTCACCACCAATGCCATCTGGTGCTCCATCCTCATTCGCCGCAATCGCAGCTTTGGACAATACTTCGGCGCAGTCGCCGATCCCGGCGCGATTGCCGACCCGGGTGCAGGAACCCCGCATGACGCCCATCGCGCCAAGGCGGCCAAGGTGCCGCTACTGCTGAACTACCTTCTGGCCGCACTCGGTGGCACGCTGTGGTATTTCCAGTTCTTCTTCTACACCATGGGCGAGAGCCAGATGGGACGTTACGGGTTCTCATCCTGGACGCTGCACATGGCTTCGATCATTCTCTTCTCCACTCTCTGGGGCTTCGCTCTCAAGGAATGGAAAGGCGCGAGCGTTCGCACCCGCACGATGGTCTGGCTGGGTATCGGACTGCTGGTCGGCTCCACGGTCATCATCGGCCTCGGCAATATGCTGGACGCGAACGCGGCGGCACACTGACGGTTGCGGAGCGGGGCGCGCAGCATGTAACGGACCTTGCGGACTGAGCCTCGAACAGGTCCGCTGGGGGCAAGGGCAGGGAAACACGATGCATTCGGCTGAACGCGAAAGACTCATTCTCGATGCCATAGGCGCGACCGGGTTTGTGACCTATCGCGAGCTGGAGTCCTGCCTCGATGCATCGCCCGCCACGATCCGTCGCGATCTGACGCGCCTCGAGGAAGAAGGCCGCATCGTTCGGGTTCACGGCGGCGCGAAGCTGCCCGACGCCGAAAGCGAGACAGATGCGGATCGCCTGTCGGGTACGCCGTTCGATCAATCGATTTCGCTCAACTTGCCGCAAAAGCAGGCCATTGGGCGTGCAGCGGCAGACCTGTGCGCGAACGGCGAAGGAATCATGATCGACGGCGGCACGACAACGCTGCAGATGTGCCCATACCTCGACGGCAAGGACGCGCAGGTCCTCACCAATTCATTGCACATCGTCAATGCGCTGCTGCCGCAGGCCGGTACACGGGTCCTCCTGCCTTCAGGCACGGTGTTCAGGGAGCAGAACATCGTGCTCGCTCCTGCAGGCGAAGATTCCATGCCGCGCTTCTATGCGCCCAAGCTGTTCATGGGCGCAGCCTCGGTTGGACCTCAGGGCGTGATGCAGGCCGACGTCATCCTCGTTGCGGCCGAGCGGCGCCTGATCGACCGCGCCGAGCAGGTGATCCTGATGGTCGACAGCTCAAAATTCCGCTCATCTTCGGGCGCCATCGTCTGCGGCCTGGACGAAGTGGATGTGTTAATTACCGATCCCGGTATTCCTGAGGAGATGCGCGCCATTCTCGACAAGCAGGGCGTGCACCTGATCATCGCACCGTTGGATTGAAGGACACAACCGACCAAGCCCCTGATTGCGGGAACCGGAGCTATCCTGCTGCGAAGCTCCCCCGGGTCCGGTTGGCGATCGCCACCAGCGACAGCATGACCGGGACTTCAACCAGCACGCCCACGACCGTGGCGAGAGCCGCTCCACTGCCAAGACCGAACAGCCCGATGGCAACGGCGACGGCAAGTTCGAAGAAATTGGAGGTTCCGATCAGCGCGCAGGGCGCCGCCACGGCATAAGGCACTTTCCAAGCCTTTGCCGCGCCATAGGCAATGAAGAAGATCCCATAGCTCTGGATCACGATAGGCGTTGCGATCAGGGCGATCAGCAAGGGCCGGGACAGGATTGTCTGCGCCTGAAAGCCAAACAGGAGCAGGACGGTCAAGAGCAGCCCCAGGATCGAAAGCGGCTTCAGTCGTCCGGTGAACGCGCTGACAGCACCTTCATCGCCGCCATGCGTTGCCAACAGCCGACGGCGAACCCAGGCCCCGGCGGCGAGCGGCACAACGACATAGAGCGCTACGGAGAGCAAAAGTGTGTTCCATGGCACGACGATGTCGGTCACGCCCAGCAGCAGCGCGACGATCGGCGCGAAGGCCACGATCATGACAAGATCGTTCACCGCAACCTGTACCAGTGTGTAAGCCGGGTCGCCCTTGGTCAGTTGCGACCACACGAAAACCATCGCCGTGCATGGCGCTGCGCCGAGCAGGATCAGGCCGGCAATGTATTGCTGCGCATCGCTTGGCTGAAGAAATCGGGCAAACACGAATTGGAAGAACAGCACACCCAGCGCCGCCATGCTGAAAGGCTTGATCAACCAATTGACGGCAAGGGTGATGATCAGGCCCTTGGGCTTGTCTCCGACATGGCGCACGGCTGAGAAGTCCACCGCAACCATCATCGGAAAGATCATTGCCCAGATCAGGACGGCAACGACGAGATTGACCGAGGCGTATTCGATCGAGGCCAGCGCAGCGAACATCGCCGGTGCCATGTTGCCCAGCAGTATGCCGGCAAGGATCGCCCCGCCCACCCAGACGGAGAGCCATTTCTCGAACAGGCCCAACCCCGCCGCGCGGGCATCTGCTTCCATTATGCTTGCACTCATTTGTGATCGGCCTCCCGACCGATGGCATGAAGGGTTTCGTGAAGGGCCACCTTTTCCAGGCTTGCGATAGGCAATGCGAGCAACAGCTCGATGCGCCGCTTGAGCATGCGG
The DNA here is from genome assembly GCF_001368935.1 of Novosphingobium sp. KN65.2. NCBI lineage: Bacteria > Pseudomonadati > Pseudomonadota > Alphaproteobacteria > Sphingomonadales > Sphingomonadaceae > Novosphingobium > Novosphingobium sp. KN65.2. The sequence continues at coordinate 75,245 of NZ_CCBH010000141.1, read as the reverse complement.
TAGGCATCGAGGAATGCCGCGGCCTTTTCGGCATCGTGTCCTTCCACGGCAGCCGGGTCGGGGATGCCCCAGTGCGCCGTTATCGGCCTGCCGGGCCAGACCGGGCAGCTTTCTGCGGCAGCATTGTCGCAAACGGTGAAGACCAGATCGAATTCGGGCCCGTCGATGAACTCGTTCCAGCTCTTGGAGCGATAGCCCTCGACCGGATAACCCAGCGTCTCCAACGTGTGGATGGCCCAGGGATTGACGGTGCCGACCGGTTGGCTGCCGGCACTATAGGCCCGGAAGTGCTCCTTTCCTTCTTGATTGAGGATGGCCTCGGCCAGGATCGAGCGCGCCGAATTGCCGGTGCACAGGAAAAGTACGTTGAGTGGGGTGTGGCTCATGGCAGCCTCTAGCAGCAGGATGTGGAGGTGGCAGGTGCGGCGACCGCTTGCGGCACGCAGCAGGCGCTACGGTCCGCACTGCCGGACACGAGCCGGTCCAGATCGGGAGAACCGCCATAGGTCGTGCTCTCGCCCTCGGTCAGGAAGGCTTCCCAGACAACGCCATCGGGATCGGCAATCCAGCTCTTTTCCGATCTTGCATAGCAGCAGGTCGTCGCGCCTTCATCGAGGACGGGGCCATCTGCCGCCTCAAGCCGACTCTGGACCTCGGCAAGTTCCGCACGGTCCCCGACCTGCACGCCGACATGCTCGATCCCCCTGGCTGCACCCTCGCGATGCGAAATGGCGAAGTTGACGCAAGGATCCTCGAGCATCCATTTCGCGTAGTCCGGCTTCACCACTGTCGGCGCGCTGCCGAAGAGCCTGCTGTAAAACGCGATCGAGCGATCGATGTCGCTTACGCCGACATGCACGTGAAAACGCTTCATCAGGCCGTCCTCCTCTTCGCTTCGGTATTGCAGGCTGCGTCCTCGCCACAGGGGATACCGCCGCAGCAGTTCTCCGTGAGGTAATCCATCAGCCCGTTCATCGCCGAATAGTCTGCCGAATAGATGATCGAGCGGCTTTCGCGCCGTTGGCTGACGAGCCCGGCATTGGCCAGTTGGGCCAGGTGAAAGCTCATCGAGGATGCCGGAACTTCAAGCTTGTCCGCGAGCACGCCGGCGGCGATTCCTTCCTCTCCGGCCTGCACCAGCAATCGGAAGGCGGCAAGGCGATGTTCCTGCGCCAAGGCAGAAAGTGCGCGGATCACGACTTCGGCGTGCACTGCATTCTCCGATGATTCGATAACTATGGAAATATCGAATTCTTCACCCTGAGGCAAGGACGAAACAATTGAAACGCGAACGCCCGTTTCGCGGCATCGGATTGAAACAGCCCAACCGCAATCTTGTCTGCATGCCACGAACGACACGCGTTCGCCGGCACAAGTTCACTGCACAACAGGCACTTCAGACAAGGACTTTTGATCATGACCACTGCCACTCTCGAAAAGCCCGCCAAGGTCGCCATGAACGGCGTCGACGTTCCCGCATTCCTTGCCACGCTCGGCGCCGTCGATGGCCAGCGCGAACTCGCCAGGTTCACCTTCCGCGCCGAAGGCAACTGGATTGCCGGCACCCACAGCCAGGCCCGCATGGGCAATTTCCACGGCGCCGGCGGCGAACAGCCGCGTGACTGCGGGCACATGATCGACGGCGATCACCCCGCCGTTCTGTGCGGCAAGGATCAGGGCGCAACGCCGGTGGAAATGCTGTTGGCCGCTCTCTCGGCCTGCATCACCGCCGGCATCGGCAACATCGCCTCGATCCGCCAGGTCAGGCTGGAATCGGTTGAAACCAGGGTTGAGGGCGACATCGACCTGCTCGGCATTCTCGGCCTCGACAACACCGTGCGCAACGGCTTCGAAGGCATCAGCATCCAGGTGCGCATCAAGGGCGATGCCGGTGCCGAAGATCTGGAGAAGATCGTCCACCAGTCGGTCGCGCGCTCTGCCGTATTCGACGTCCTGACCAACGGCGTACCGGTCACCGTAACGGCACAGGCCGACTGACGCGCCACACCGACCCCCCGCTCTCCCGAGCGTTCCCCTGCCCCGTCGGCCTGTGCCGGCGGGGCTTTTCTGCTCATCGCCTCCCGCATCTTTGCGCTGAAACGATTGAAACAAATTGCCCGGCCTGGCGGCACAGGACTGATACCTGCCGTGCATAGGCTTGCTTGCGAACCCAAGGAGTAAGCTTCCATGCCTCGCAACATCGACAGCCTTGTCATTGGCGCCGGACAGGCCGGCCTCGCCATGAGCCGCTGCCTTGCCGAGCGCGGTATCGATCACGAAGTCATCGAACGCGGCCGCATCGGAGAGCGCTGGCGCTCGCAGCGCTGGCCTTCGCTGCGCCTGCTTACGCCGGGCTGGATGACACGGCTTCCTGGCGCCCAGCTCGCCCGGGAAAGCGACGGATTTCTCACTTCGGCGGACCTTGTGAAGCGCCTGCAAGGCTATGCCAGCGACTTCGCCGCTCCCGTCACCGAGAATTGCGAAATCCTCGCCGTCGAACGCATGGCGGACAGGTTTCGCGTCGCCACCTCGCGCGGCACGCGGATTGCACGCACCGTCATCATCGCGACGGGTGCCTGCGATCGCCCTCGCCTTCCTTTCTGGGCAGGCAAGCTCTCGCTCGCGATCCACCAGGTCACACCGAGTAGCTATCTGACCCCAGACCTCCTGCCCGACGGCGGCGTTCTGGTCGTCGGCGCATCTGCGACGGGCGTCCAGCTCGCACGCGAGATCCGCCGCCACGGTCGAGATGTTACGCTTGCCGTTGGCCGCCATGTCCGCGCGCCGCGACGCTATCGCGGGCGGGATCTATTCCACTGGCTCGATGGCAGCGGCTTTCTGGCCGAGCCACGCCCCAGCGGAGCCGACAATGCCGCCCTGCTGCGTCAGCCTTCGCTGCAACTCGTAGGCGATCCCACCGGCGGCGATATCGACCTCCCCGCACTTGCCCGCGAAGGCATCCGGCTTGTCGGACGTGTCACCGATGCGCAGGGCCTGCAGGTCCAGTTGGCCAACGATCTGGCCGAACAGTGTCGAGCGGCCGAAGAGCGCCGCCACGTCCTGCTTCGCGCGATTGATGCGCACATCGAACGCGCAGGCCTTCGCGCTGCCTGCGATCCCGCAGCATGGCGCGCACCGATGGAACCGGGCGCCGTGCCGAAATGCCTCGACCTGCGCGCCGAGGGGATCACCAGCGTGCTCTTCGCCACCGGCTATGCGCGCCATTACCCCTGGCTCCACCTTCCGGTCACCGACACCTGCGGTGAGCTGATCCAGCACGGCGGCATCACTCCGATACCGGCCTCTATGCCCTGGGCCTGCCGTTCATGCGCCACCGCGCTTCTGCCTTCATCGATGGCGTTGGCCGCGATGCACAGGCGCTTGCCCCGATAATCGCCGCGCAGCTTGGCGCTGCACGTCCGATAGCCGTCTGATGAGGAGAACCACCATGAACACGCCCACCTGGAACCATGAACGCTATGACGCCGTCGTCGTCGGCGCCCGCCCCGCAGGCGCCGCCACCGCCATGCTGCTCGCACGCGGCGGTGCGCGGGTATTGATGGTCGACCGCAGCCCCTTGGGCAGCGACACGCTTTCGACCCACGCCCTGATGCGCGGCGCCGTGATGCAGCTGGCGAGCTGGGGGCTTGAGGGCGACCTGCTGGCCTGCGGCACGCCGGGGATCGAACGCACCAGTTTCCACTATGGCCAGAATCGGGTCGACATCGATATCCGCCCCGCTTTCGGGACCGACTGCCTCTATGCCCCGCGCCGCACGGTACTCGACCGCGTGATCGCGGATGCCGCAGAAGTTTCCGGGGTGGAACGCCGCTATGGTCTCGATTGCATGGGCGTGATCCGCAAGCATGCGCAAGGGCCTGTAAGCGGCGTCATCCTGCGCGATACGCGCGGGGCGCATTACCGCGTCGAGGCGGACATCGTCATCGGTGCCGACGGGCGCCAGTCGCGCATCGCGCGCGAGGTGGATGCGCGATACCTCGTGCGCATGCATCAGGCGTCCATGTCGATCTACGGCTATTTCACCGGGATGCCGAATGACGGCTTCCGTTGGTATTGGGGTGAGCAGGCTGCCGCCGGCGCGATCCCGACGAACAATGGCGCGAGCTGCGTCTTCCTCTCGCTTCCGCGCGATCGCCTCGGCGATTTCCGCAAGGCACTTCACCCGTCCCGTTTCCTGCAGCTGATGCAGCAGGCGTTCCCGGAACTGGGCACGCAGCTCTCCCAAGCGGTGCGCAAAGGCCGCCTTGTCGGGTTTCCCGGCCAGCCCGGATACATGCGCGAATGCGCCGGTCCGGGCTGGGCCCTCGTCGGCGATGCAGGCTGGTTCAAGGACCCACTCACCGCCCATGGGATCACCGATGCCCTGCGCGACGCGCAGATCCTGGCCGATGCCGTGCTGGCCGGAACCCCTTGCAGCTATGCCACTACCCGCGATGGCCTGAGCCACGGCATGCTCGAAATCTCCGACCGCATCGGCTCGTTCGACTGGGATCTCGAAGGCATCGCAGTGCTTCACGAGCAGCTCAACCGCGAGATGAAGGCCAATCAGAACTGGATTGCGGACAATCTCATGCGCTGCGCAGTTCCGGCATGATAAAGACAATAATTATGCAAGAAAGCTTGCAAGAATCGGAATTCAGGGCGCAAAGTCCCCGGACAGTTGCGACGGGGGGTGTTGCAATGGAAAGATCGCTTTTTGAAAAGTACGGCGGCTTCGCGGTCATCAGCCGTATTGTCATGGATCTCTACGACCGCCTGCTCGAAGACGACGACGTCGGACCTTTCTTCGAGAACGTCGATCTGCCACGGATCGTCGACCATCAGACGCAGTTCGTGTCCGCACTGATGGGCGGCCCCGCCTCGTTCACCGACGAGCAGATCAGGCGCCTGCACGAACGGCTCGACATCAACGATGCGCATTTCGACCAGCTCAAGGTCCTGCTAGCCGAGACCCTGAGCGATCACGGCGTCGCTGCGGAGGATATCGAAACCGTGGCGCAGGCTTTCGAGCAGCGGCGCGGCCTGGTCGTGGGATAGCGGCATGTCGATAGAAGCCATCAACGAACAGCTGCTGCGCGCCATCGGGGTCGGCGTTGCCTTGCTCGACCTTCGCGAACTGCGCTTCCGCTTCTTCAACGACACCTTCCGCGAATGGTTCGGCGACATCGAGATCGGCCAGCAATTGACCGACCTCTTCCCCGAGTTCGACGTTGCCGCCATGCGCGAGGCCTTCAAGGACAGTCGTCGCTTCACCACCGAGGCCAGCTTCCGTCTGCGCCGCCGCACGATGACGATTGCCGTGACCATCGACAGCGCCGAGGAAGGCGGCGAGCCGATTGCGGTCCTGGTGTGCCAGAACATCTCGCGCATCAAGGAACTGGAAGCGATGATCGATTCCTATTCCATGATGGTCGAGCGCAACACGCGCGAGATCAAGCGCGAGAAAGAGCAGGTCGAAAAGCTCCTGCTCAACATGATGCCGCGCTCGGTCTACGAGGAATACAAGAGCTTCGGCGTCGTCACCCCGCGTCTTTACGAAGATGTCGCCGTTTTGTGCCTCGACTTCGCGGGCTTTTCCGAATTCGTCGTCGAGAACGATGCTGGCGTTGTCGTCAGCGAGCTCAACGACATCTACACCGCCTTCGACCGCATCGGCGACCAGTTCGGGTGCGAGCGGATCAAGACCGTGGGCGACACCTACATTACGGTGGCCGGGATGCCCGATCCGGCAGAGGCAGCGTCGGGTTCGATCGCCCATGCTGCCGTACGCTTCGTGCGCTACCTGGAGCAGCGCAACCGCAGCCATCCGATGCAATGGCGCTGCCGCGTTGGCGTGTCGCAAGGTGCGGTGATCGGCTCCGTCGTCGGGGTACAGAAGTACATCTACGATGTGTTCGGTCCCGCCGTCATCGAGGCTAGCCAATTGCGCCAGCTGGCCCAGCCCATGCACATCGTCGGCACCCGGGCCTTCATCCAGGCCCTGCCCGATCCCTATTCCAGCGAGCCCGTCGGCACGCTCGATCTCGGCGGCAAGGAACCGGAGGAAGTGTTTGCCCTGACCGGCCGCCTGGATGCAGCGGAAGGGGCCTGAGATGGCCCAGGCTGTGCATGACGTGGACAGCCGCCGCCTCATCGGCGAGGTCATCGACGCCCTGCCCGATGGCCTGGCAATCTTCGACGACGGCGCAAGGCTGGTGCAGGCCAACCGGCGCTTTCGCGAACTCAATCCACTCGTCGCCGAACTGGTCGAACCCGGGCTCGACTGGGGCCTGCTGCTGTTCGAGATGGCCGCACGCGGCGCCATCTCGGCCCGGTCGCGCGAAGCGCTCGAAAGCATGGAAATGCGTCTCGGAGACGACGAGCGCGCGCAGCCCCCGCTCGAACTGGAAACGAGGCAGGGCATGATCCACGCCCTGACCATGCGCCAGACCGCGACCGGCGGCTTCGTCCTGACCCAGAGCGACATTACCGAGGCCCGGCAACGCGAAGAAAGCGACCGCGAGGCCGACGCCCTGCTTCGCGAAGTGCTCGAAGCATGTCCGGCCAATCTCGTGATGGCGCGGATCGGCGACGGGCAGATCATCTATCGCACTCCCGCCGCCCGCGAGCTGCTCGGTTCCGGCCGCGATTTCGGCGCGCACTTCGCCTCACGCGGGCAGCGGGCGGATTTCATCACCGCGCTCTTGCCGGAAGGCCGGGTCGACGAGATGCGCGTCGATGCCTTGCGCCCGGATGGCGATCCGTTTCCCTGCCTCGCCTCGGCCCGTCTTATCGATTATCGCGGTGAGGACGTCGTACTCTACTCGATGGTCGACATCAGCAAGGAAGCCGCCTTGCGCAAGACCCTGTCCGAACAGCGTGAACGGATATTCCAGGCAGAGAAGATGTCGGCGCTGGGCGAATTGCTGGCGGGCGTCGCCCACGAACTCAACAACCCGCTCTCCGTTGTCGTCGGCCACGCCCTCATGATGCGCGAAGAGGCCAGCGATCCCGACACGATCCGCCGGATCGAAAAGATCGGCTCTGCAGCGGAGCGCTGCACCGGAATCGTCAAATCGTTCCTCGCCATGGCCCGCCGCCAGAACCTGAAAGTCGAGGCGATCGATTTTGCCACGGCGATACGCGATGCGATCGACACGCTCGAACAGGGCACAGGTGCACTGACCGCGAAAGTCGAACTGGACGTCGCTCCGGACTTACCGCCGCTTCAGGGCGACGCCGGCCAGATCCGGCAGGTGTTCATGAACCTCGTCGCCAATGCCGACCAGGCGATCCGTGACGGCGGCGGCAGTCGCATCACGATACGGGCTCGCGAGGAACCCGGAGGCGCGTCCTTGACCATCGACGTCATCGACGACGGGCCGGGAATCTCTACAGACGCCGCCAAGCGCGTTTTCGAACCGCTCTTCACGACCAAGGCCCCGGGACAGGGCACCGGCATCGGTCTTGCCTTTTGCCACCGCGTCGTCAACGCGCATGGCGGCACCATTGCCCTCATGCCCGCAAGCAAGGGCGCCCACTTTCGCATCACCCTCCCACTGGCCGAGCCGGAGTCGGAAAGCCCGCACGAAGTGGAACGTCCCGAACCCGTCGCCGCCACCGGCAGGGTTCTGGTCATCGACGACGAAAAGGACGTCAGCGACCTCATCCGCGAGATCCTGCGCAAGGAGGGCTTTCAGGTCGACAGTGCCGCCAGTGCCGAAAGGGGCCTCGCGCTTGCCCGTTCCGGCAGCTATCGCCTCATCCTCACGGATCTGAACATGCCCGGCATGGGCGGACGCGGACTGTTCGAAACGCTGTCGGGCGAACGCCCCGAGATCGCCGAACGAGTCGCCTTCATCACCGGCGACACGATGAGCCCGGAAGTGCGCGCCTTCCTCGATCGCGCCAATCGGCCCTACCTGGAAAAGCCGGTCGCCCCGCGCGACTTGCGGGGTCTCGTCACGACAATGCTGAAGGCCAATCATGGCTGACGCGCCGCTGATATACGTCTGCGACGATGAGGCGGACCTTCGCGACATGGTTGCCGAATACCTTGCGCGCCACGGTCTGGAGGTGGCGCAAGCCGCTTGCGGCGATGACCTGCGCGCCCTGATCGCCGGGCGTCGGCCCGACCTCATCCTGCTCGACATCAACATGCCGGGCGAGGACGGCCTCTCGGTCCTGCGCGGCCTGCAGGCCGACGACGCGCCGCACGTGATCATGTTGACGGCTGCGGGCGAGACGGTGGACCGCATCGTCGGGCTGGAAATGGGCGCGGACGATTATCTCGGCAAACCCGTCGATCTTCGCGAACTGGTCGCACGCGTAAGGGCAGTGTTGCGACGCAAGGGACCTGCGGATCATTCCCAGGAAGAGGCCGGGGGAGAAAACCGCTTCCCCTTCGGCAAGTGCACGCTCGATCTCGACGCCGCCAAGCTCTTCGATGGCGATGGCCACGCGCTCCCGCTCACGGCGATGGAATTCAATCTCCTCAAGCTCTTTGCCCGCAACAAGGGCCGCGTTCTCAACCGCGACCAGATCCTCGAAGGTGCGCACGATCGCGCCTGGGAACCCTTCGATCGCAGCATCGACATCCGCATCTCGCGCATTCGCAAGAAGATCGAGTCGAACCCGGAGAAACCGGCCGTGATCCGCACCGTGCGCGGCATCGGCTACATCTACGATCCCGGCTGAAACAATCGAAACAATCGAACCGCCCCTGCGCAATCGGATTGATACGCAGCGGCGCGAATGTCTCTTCCAAGCCCGGCGGCGATCGCCGGCGAGAGGAGATTTCCGCGATGAACAAGCCGCATTTTGCATCGACTGCCGGCACCTGCGGTGTCCGCAACTCGATCCTCGAACTGATCGGCAACACGCCCACGCTGCTGGCTGAACGGCTGTCACCGCCGGGGCGCGAGATCTACCTCAAGCTTGAGGCGTTCAATCCGATGGGTTCGGTCAAGGACCGGCTGGCGCTCGGCCTGATCGAAGCGGCCGAGCGCGACGGAACGCTGAAGCCCGGCCAGACCGTAGTCGAAGCCACCAGCGGCAATACCGGTATCGGCCTTGCCCTCGTCTGTGCACGCAAGGGTTATCCGCTTGTCATAGTCATGGCCGAGAGCTTCAGTGTCGAACGGCGCAAGATCCTGCGCTACCTCGGCGCGAAAGTCGTGCTGACCCCCGCGGCGCAAAAAGGCACCGGAATGCTCGCCAAGGCGCGCGAACTGGCCGAGACGCATGGCTGGTTCCTGCCCCGGCAGTTCGAGAACGAGGCCAATGCCGAAGTCCATGCCCGCACGACCGCGCGGGAGATCCTGGCAGACTTTGCCGCCGCCCCGCTCGATGCCTTCGTCAGCGGCGTCGGCACGGGCGGCACGCTTGCAGGCGTTGCCCGTGCGCTTAAGGCTCAAAGCCCGGCAACGCTGATCGTCGGGTGCGAGCCGGACAATGCCCCCCTCCTGTCATCGGGTCTCATACAGGACTATGCGGCGGACGGCAGCCCGGCTTCAAGCCATCCCCGCTTCCGGCCACACCTGATGCAAGGCTGGATGCCCGATTTCATCCCGCACATAACCGCGCAGGCTTTCGAGGCCGGACTGGTCGACCGCGTCATGCCGGTCGGCGGGCAGGAAGCGCTCGACTGGTCGCGGCGACTGGCGCGCGAGGAAGGCGTATTCTGCGGAATTTCCAGCGGGGCGACCTTCGCAGCGGCCTATCGACTGGCCGAGACCATGCCGGAAGGATCGCGCATTCTGGCGATGATCCCGGACACCGGCGAGCGCTACATGACGACCCCGCTCTTTGCCGGGATCGAGGAGGCCATGAACGCAGAGGAACTGGCGATCTCAACCTCCTCGCCCAATTTCCGCTTCGACCGGCCCGCTTCGCCCGCGCCTGCGCCAATGCAGGCCGAGCCCGCCGACAGCGAAGCGCTTGCCCATGTCGATGGGATTGTCGGTGACTTCACGCAGCCGGTCGTCATGTTCGCGCTGCAATGGTGCGAATTCTGCTGGTCGGCCCGCGAGCTTTTCGACGCCTTGGGCGTACCCTACCGCACGGTCGACCTAGACGGCGGCGAATATGCCGATGCCGACTGGGCCGGGCGCATCCGCCGCGCGCTTGCACAGCGCACCGGTGCGCCGACCATCCCGCAAGTCTACATCGGCGGCAGGCATGTCGGCGGCGCGACCGAACTGTTCGACGCGCATAACAGCGGCGCTTTGACCGGAATGCTGGCCAAGCTGGGTATCGAGGCCCGGGACGGGGCGATCGGCGATGCCTATTCGCTGCTTCCCCAGTGGATGCAGCCGCGATGAACGCGCCCCTCCAGCCTACTTCGCTGCAAGACGTTCTCGCTTTCGCAGCACACCACGCCGTGACCTCTCGGAGCGAAGGCGGTGACTTGCATCCAGCAGCTGGCGTCGAACAGCTGCGCGCGCTGTTCGACATTCCGCTCGACACAACCCCGCGCGATGCCGTCGCGGTTCTGGCAGAGCTGGTCGAAGCTGCGAAGCCGGGCCTGAGCGCGACCACGGCCCCGGGCTTCCTGTCCTGGGTAATCGGCGGTTCGCATCCGGCCGGCGTGGCTGCCGACTGGCTGACGTCTGCCTGGGGGCAGAACGCGGCAATCTACCAATGCGCACCGTCGGCCGCCGTGGCCGAAGAAGTCGCATCGAAGTGGCTGCTGGAACTGCTCGCCCTGCCATCCGACTGTTCGGTCGGCTTCACGACCGGGGCAACCATGGCAGCCTTCACCTGCCTATCCACGGCCCGCCTGGCCATCTTCGACCGGCTCGGCATCAGGATCGAGGAATGCGGCCTTGCCGGAGCGCCTCCGATGGAAATCTTCATTGGCGAAGATGCCCATGTCACCAATTTCGCGGCCTTGCGCTATCTCGGCTTCGGCAGCGACCATATCCGCCGTATCGCCTGCAACGATGCCGGCACATTCGAGCTTCCCGCCCTCGCCAGTGCGATGGAAGACAGCACGGCGGCAGCGAAGATCGTGATCGGCCAGGCAGGGCAGATGATCAGCGGCGCCTTCGACGATCTCACCGCCCTTTCGCGGCTTTGCCGGGAGCACCGCGCCTGGCTTCACGTCGATGGCGCCTTCGGCATGTGGGTCCGCGCCAGCGAGCGTCTGCGCTATCTGGCGCAGGGCGCCGAGCTTGCCGATTCATGGTCGGTCGACGGGCACAAGTGGCTGCAGCTTCCCTATGACTGCGGTTTTGCGATCACCCGCCATGCGCAATACCACCGCCGCGCCATGACCATGGACGCCAGCTACCTGACGCGGGATGAGCGCGACGGACGCCATCCCAGCGATTACGTCCCTGAACTCTCGCGCCGGGCGCGCGGCTTTCCGGCATGGGTGATGATGCAGGTGCTGGGCCGTGACGGCGTTGGCCAGATGGTCGAGCGCCACTGCGCGGCCGCCTCCGCGCTCGCAGCCCGGATCGCAGGGATCGACGGGGTCGAGCTTTGCCACGAGGCCACGATCAACCAGCTGGCCCTGCGCTTTACCGGCCTCGACGATGCCCAGGGCGATGCCCTTACCAGGACAATGACCGACCGCCTCAATGCCACCGGTCGCCATTTCCTGAAAACCGCACTGTGGCGGGGCCGCACGATCATGCGGGTTTCGATCATGGGCCATGAGACCGACGCAGAGGCAGTCGTCGGACTCGCCCGCGACATCGAAGCCCTGTGCCGCGATTATGCCGCCGCCGCAAACGCGCCTTTGCCTGCAACAATTGAAACCTGAAAGCACAGCCTACGACATCGGATCGATACTTGCGCGGCCTAGATATCTCATAACGCAAGTGACGCGGACAAAGAGATAGCCCGATAGCGAGCAAGGCGGTCAGTCCATCAAGCCCGGACCCCGGTCCCGGCCACCAGGACATTGCAACAGGTGCAATACACTGCGCATGGCGCTGCACCTGACCGCATTCGATCCCGCGCCCTATTCCAGGCCCGTCTCTCCGCTCAAGCACAGATCCACGGATGGAGAACGGCCATGAACAGGGACCTACTTACCGCCATAGCCTTATCGGCCGTCCTGATTACGGGAGGCTCATCGGCTGCACATGCTGCCATGCCGCAAACCCCGTGTCCGGAGATGATCCTGGCTATCGACAATGAAGCCGGGGCGGCTTGGATGCACGTCTCGCTCTCAACGCTTGCCGAGCCTTCCCGCGACCGTCTGACGGGCGTCACGGTCAAAGGCGACTGCCTGCTTGCCGATGGCTCCAGTGATGAGAGGCTGCGTCGGGTCAAGCGACCGCGAAAGGTTGAAGTTGACCTGACGCAGACGGAATGGACCGAACTTTTGGTGGATTGAACGGCCCTTGCCTTGCCTAGCCGCGCAACTGGCCCGTCATCGTCGTGCCTTGCGTAAAGCGACCTTGCGATGTCGCCGTGAGGAACAGATCCCCGCCCTTTTCAGCAGCTGCCGGCCCGATATCGCGCAGCAGATGATCGATCACCGCCCGGTCGATTTCGCCTTCCTCGACGATGGCGTTCCGGGTGAAGAGTTCCTGACAGAACAGGTCATCCTCGTGATCGTCGCCGGTCAGGTCACCGATGCGCTCAAGGAGCAGGGGCACAGCTGCCGGCGTGCGTTCAGCATTGAGCGCAGCCATTACCATCAAGCCGTCCAGAATATCCGCCTTGGGTAATGGGACCCCGCGAAAGACGAGAAACAACGGGGTTGCGCCAACCGAATCGTAAAGGACTGAAAAGATGTTGCCTTCAGCCGGAAAGACGTAGCCTTCGAAGACGAGACCCTGGCTGCCCATCCGTACCTGCAGCATCCCATTCGCCATTACGCGGATCATGCCATAGTCGTGAAAGAACTTGTCCTTCATGATGACCGATGGCCGGGTCGTTCGCCAGAAGCCTTCGTAAGTCGCGCCGCGTTGGCCGGTGACACGCCGGGCCTGCTCCAGGAAAGCGGGAGGCAGGACCGCTATATCGCTGGCGAAGCCCTCTTCGGCAATTGATGCGATCGGATCGAGCCCGAGCAGGCGCGCGAATGAGGTGATGTCGCGCTCCCAGTCAGCCATCGTGAAACTGGGCTGGCGTGAGGCAACAAGTCCGGTGATGCGCGAGAGATTGTGATCCGTTGGCCGCACCGCCCCCGATGCCCAACGGCCCACAAGCGACTTGTCGACAGCAAGTGCCGCAGCCACCGCAGCCCTGCTGAGAGACAAGGCCTTGAGAACAAGGCGGAACCTCTCAGAGAAGTGCGTTTTCGCATCCATTGTTAAAGAGTGAACACAGTTTTGCGCGCATTGCAACGGGTTGCATCCCGGCGTGCAACCCGCGCGCCGCGAGAAGCGACTGATCGCAGGTGCCGGTCTCCCATAGCCTCAGCGACTGCCGGAATTCCAAACGGCTGAATCCGGCAGGAAACAGGAGGTCAAGATGACTACGATCTGCAATCGACAATGTCTGGCCGATGGGTTCGGGAAAATCGTCCTGCTGGGCTCGGTCGCCGCCATGGCACTTGGGATTTCTGGCTGCGCCGGTCTCAGCAATTCAGATGAAGGGTTCTTCGGGGAGTGCACGACATGTCCCACGCTCCCGCCCGACGACGACGAAGCCAGCGACGTGGCCCAAGTTGGTGAGGTCATTGCACCGGGCCTTGGCACCGACCCCATCGATCCGACGACCTTCGAGGACCTGCTGGCAGGCGCTGACGGCGACACCGATCAGACGATGAAGCTTCGCCTGGTTCAGTCTGCCCGCTCGCTCTCGCTCGGTGAAGTTTCACAGACTTTTGCCGACCAGGCGACAGACGATGGCGGAGGCCATTTCACCGTCACCATACCCGCGGATCCCGACGCCGAAACGGTCACCACCTTCACGCTGGGCAACGACGCGCTGGGCATCAAGGACGTCGCGTTCAACGAAGACGATTACGAGTCTTCGGTGCGTGAAGTGACCCTGTCGGACGGAAGGAAACTGTCTGTTGCGCTCTTCACCGAAGACCGGAATACGGGTGGAGCGGGTGAGGATCTCGACTGGACCGCCTATGGCACCTGGGGGATCCGTAACGCCACGAATGTTCCGCAAAAGGGGGCGGTGTTCGTGACGGGAATCGAGACGTCCGACAGCCACGTCCCCACCAGCGGCTCCGCAACCTTCAACGGGTTCGTGGAAGGATCGGTAACCGTTCCCAATGGCTCTGCGATAGACACAGCCTCGATCCGCGGCGATGCCACGATCACCGCCAATTTCGCCAACGGCACGATCACCGGTGCGGCGCCCGAGATCATCGCCATTCCCATCAGCACTTTGCCGATCACCGGACCTGTCACCCCCGGCGATCCACAACCATGGAACGGCCTGAGCTTCCAGGGCACCATGACGAGCGGTCTCAACGGCTTTTCGGGTACGACGGTCGTAACCACAGCGCCAACCGGCGCCTATTCGCTGCTCGACAGCGCAGCGGGCTATTTTGCGGGCATGTTCTATGGCCCGGGCGCGGAAGAACTGGGCGCCGTCTGGAACCTCTACGACGGCGTCGGGGCGGCCACCGGCGTCCTTGTCGGGAAGCAATGACATGTCCTTCCGGAGCCCTGATCCGGGCCTCGGCCACTGGTGGCGGCTTGGCTTGCTGGTCCTTGGAGTGGCCAGCGGCGAAGCCGTCGCCAATGAGCCTGAGCCCGTCGCCACGAATGTCGACTCCTCGACCGCAGCCGAAAGCACGCCGGTCGTCGGCCTTGAAGCCCTCATCGAACATCTGCTTCGAGAGGGCAGGACCGAGGAGGCCGCAAAGATCCTCGAGCAAATCGCAATGCACCACCCCCAAAATGTTCGGGTGCGGTTCCTGAACGGCATGGTCGCGCTTTCCCGTCGCGATTACCGCGAAGCGATCGACAGGTTCCGCGCGATCCTGATCGACCACCCCGACGCGGTGCGCGTACGCCTCGAACTGGCCCGCGCCTTCTTTCTCGACAAGGATTACGCCAATGCCGACAGGCAGTTCCGGCTGACGCGTGCCGGCAAGCTGCCGCGCGACGTTCTCGCCAACATCGACGGCTACCTCTTCGCGATCCGCCAGTCGAAGGAATGGTCCTACAGCATCAACGTATCGCTGGCGCCGGACACCAACATCAATGCGGGCCCATCGGAGCGCGAAGTGACGCTTTACGGACTGCCTTTCGAACTCTCCGACGATGCCCGACATCGCAGCGGTATTGGCCTCGCACTGGATGCCGGCGTCGAATGGGCACCGCGCATTTCCGGCAATGGACGCCTTCGCATGGGGCTAAACGGCCAGCGCCGCGAGTATTCCGGGTCACGTTTCGACGACATGACCCTCGCAACCTACATCGGGCCGCGCTTTGTCAGCCGCAAGTGGGACATATCGATCCTGGGAACCGGATTCCAGCGCTGGTACGCAGGATCGGCCTACGCGCGTTCCGCTGGCGCGCGTATCGATGCAACGCACTACCTTGCGCCAACGTTCATGCTCTCGGCCAGTGCCTCGGCGCAGTGGCTGGATCACCAGCGCATTCCGGAAATGAGCGGCCCGATCCTGTCGCTGGGAGTGAGCGCCTTCCATCCGATGAGCTCGACGAGCGCGCTCGCGGCCAAGTTCGGGATCAACCGACAGGATGCCAGATCGTCGGCCTATTCCAACTGGAGCGGCTATGCAGCGCTGGGCTACTATCGCGACCTGCCTGCAGGCTTCTCGATCTATCTCGAACCATCGCTGGCATTCGCCCGCTACGACGAAGCGCTTCCGGCGATCGGCATCAGGCGTTCGGACAGGACGCTATCGGGACAGGTGACCTTGCTTAACCGGCACATCGTCCTGTCACGCTTCACCCCGCGCCTGTCCTACACATTCACGAAGCAGGACAGCAACATGGCGCTCTATCGCTTCACGCGCAGCCGTATCGAAATTGGCCTGACGACGAATTTCTGATCAGGCCGTTCACGATACCTTTGCACGATCTCGATGCATGGCCTCCGACACGGCAATGGTCGTCATGTTGAGGACCGAGCGCGAAGTCATGCTGGGGGTCATCACGTGGATCGGGCGCGAGAGGCCAATCAGCATCGGGCCGACGGTCGGCGAGCTTGACGAGGCGCCGAGCGCAGTGAGCGTGATGTTGGCCGCATCGAGGTTGGGCATGACCAGCAGGTTGGCAGGCCCATCGAAACGGGTGTCAGGCACCAGCTTCTCGCGCAGCGGCTGCGACAGGGCAGCATCGGCATGCATTTCTCCGTCGACTGCAAGGTCGGGCGCCTTGTCGCGCAGCAAGGAGAGCGCGGCCCGCATCTTGCGCGCGCTGGGGCTGTGCGAGGCGCCGAAGTTGGAGTGCGACAGCAGGGCCACGCGCGGTTCCAGACCGAAGTGCCGGATCTCCTGGCTCGCCAGCAAGGTCATCTCCGCGATCTGTTCCGGCGTCGGCTCGGGCACCATGTGGGTGTCGGTGATGAATAGTGCACCGGCATCGAGGATCAGACCCGAAAGCGCATAAACGCGCTGCGCGCCCGGTGCACGGTCGATGATCCGCAACACGTATTCCATCTGGCCCCAGTATTCCGAATTGCCGCCGACAAGGGCGGCATCGACCTGCCCTGTGCACAGGAGCATCGCGGCGGTTACGGTGGGACGGCGGTAGACGTGACGTACGATCTCCGGTGTCGGCACGCCCTTGCGGCCTGCGACTTTCCGGTAGGCTTCGACCAGCGGTTCCATGATCGCATGGTCCGTTTCCGGATCGATCACCTCGACATCGCGATCGAGTTCAAAGCGCAATCCGAGTTCGGGCAGGCGCTGTTCGAGGATGCGGCGGCGGGCGACGATCACCGGACGGGCTATACCGTCATCAAGAACGTCCTGGACTGCGCGCAGGACCCGCTCGTCCTCACCTTCGCCATAGGCGATGCGCGTCTGCGATCCACGTGCCGCCTCGAAGACCGGCATCATGAGCTGCGCGGAGCGCGCATTCTTCTGCGCCAGCGAGCGACGGTAGGCCTCGAGGTCGAGCGGACGACGTGCAACGCCGCTATCCATGGCCGCCTTGGCGACGGCGGGCGCAATCTGGACAATCAGGCGCGGGTCGAAAGGCGTGGGGATGATGTAATCCGGCCCGAAGGCCAGCTTGCGTCCGCCATAGGCTTGCGCGACGCTTTCATGCGCGGGAAGACGGGCCAGCGAAGCGATCGCCTCTGCCGCAGCGACCTTCATCTCCTCGTTGATCGTCGTCGCCCCGACATCCAGCGCTCCACGGAAGATATAGGGGAAGCACAGGACGTTATTGACCTGATTTGGAAAATCCGACCGGCCCGTGGCAATGATCGCATCGGGACGCGCGGCGCGGGCAATGTCGGGCAGGATCTCGGGCTCAGGATTGGCGAGTGCGAAGATGAGGGGCTTGTCAGCCAGCAGGGGCAGCCATTCTGGCTTTAGCACGCCGGGCGCGGACAGGCCGAGGAACACGTTCGCGCCGGGCAAAACCTCCGGCAGGGTACGTGCATCGGTCTGGCGAGCGTAACGCGCCATGTTCGGCAACATGCCTTCGCGCCCTGCGTGAATCACGCCGTCCTTGTCGGTCAGCGTGACGTTCTCCGCGGGCAGTCCCATAGACACCAGCAGGTCAACGCAGGCGAGCGCGGCAGCACCGGCGCCCGACGTCACCAACTTGGCTTCACCCAGGCTCTTGCCCTGCAGCACAAGGGCATTGCGCACCGCGGCAGCCACGACGATGGCCGTGCCGTGCTGGTCGTCGTGAAATACCGGAATGTTCATCCGCTCGCGCAGGGCCGCCTCGATGGCGAAGCACTCCGGGGCCTTGATGTCCTCCAGATTAATGCCGCCGAAGGTGGGTTCGAGCAGCGAGACCGCATCGATGAACCGGTCGGGGTCGGTCGTGTCCACTTCGATGTCGAAGACGTCGATATCGGCGAACTTCTTGAACAGCACCGCCTTGCCTTCCATCACCGGCTTGGAAGCAAGCGCACCGATCGCTCCCAGGCCCAGCACCGCCGTACCGTTGGAGATGACCGCAACGAGATTGCCGCGCGCGGTGTAGTCCGCCGCTTTGTCCGGATCCGCGGCGATTTCCTCGCAAGGTGCCGCCACGCCGGGCGAATAGGCAAGGGCAAGGTCACGCTGGTTGACCATGCGCTTCGTCGGCTCGATCCTCAGCTTTCCCGGCTGCGGGGAAAGGTGGTAATCGAGAGCCGCCTTGCGCAGGTTTTCATCCATGGTGCCTTAGAACTCCGGTTCGCATGTCAAACGGTCCGCGCCTCCTCAGACGAGAGTCGCGCACTTTTCAACCTCGAACCTTGCCTCAGACGCAATTAGTAACGGTTTTTGGCAGGTCGTGCCGCCTGTCGCGCGATGCCTGGCACAATGCGACAGGAATTTGGTAACGTCAGCGAAGCTTGAAGTCGGCGACGAACCCCAGGTGGTCCGACAAAGAGAAACCACCCGCGCCTGCACCGAAGGGAACCTCGACACCGGTCAGATGCAGTTGCGCTCCCTTCCCCGCCCGGAAGTATTCCTTGTCCTTCGCGCGGTCGCGGACGAAGTTGAGATCGGTGTCCGAGGGCGGATCGGCCCGGCCCCAGATCGTCGCTATGGCTTCATGACTTCCGGGAAGAAGACCGCCGCCTTGCGCTGCGGCTGCAAGGCGATCGCTGTCGTGTCCCAGATTGAAGTCGCCCCCGAAAATGACGTCAGATCCCGGATCGACCTTCTCTGCAATGAACTGGCGCAGTGCCCCGATCTGCCAGACATAGGCCTCGTTGGCGCGGTGCGTAGAGACGCCCGATGCGTGGCGGGAATTGAGATGGGTGTCCACGACAGTCACCGGCTTGTCGACGCCGGGAACCTTGATACGTGCCAGCACGACACCTTTGGTTGCAAGGCAGTCATACCCGGCGCAGGCGTCTTGCGGGAAGGCCATCTTGGCTGCCGCGACGATGGGATAATCGGACAGGATGACCAGCCCGCTATCCACCCATTTTCCCTCGCCTTCACCCTTGCCCCAATGGACCCTGGCGCGGAAATCCTGATCGAGCGACGGAGTCGGCACAGCCGATGAATCGCGCGGTTGCGGCCCGGTCACCATGTAGGGATAGCCGCCGATCGCGCCCAGGGCTTTCGCTTCGGGAATGAATGCCTCCTGCAACAGTACGACGTGGGGCTGCTTTCCTTGCGCGCGCAAGTGGTGGAACCGACGACCGATCTCCAGCAAGGCAGAGGAGCGTCCCAAGGCGACCGGCCAGGGCAGGCCCTTCACGTTGTAGGTCATGACGGAAAGTTCGGAAGAAGGTTCGCCAGGGACGGACGCCCCGGTCACAGGCACGACGGCCGCAGGCGCTCCGCCTGCCACATTGACAGCCAATACGCTGAACACCGCCGCCACGGCGGCGAGGCGAAGCATCCTCATCGATCCGGTTCCCAATAGCTCTGCCCCAAGGACGCCACCGGGCCGTCCTCTCCTCAGCTGAGAGGGAAATCTCCCGCGCACTCAGGCCCCAATCCCTATCCGGGGAAAAAAATGTGAAACCTGCCATGTGGATTTTGGAAAGGCGCGGCGTCATTGAACCATGCGCATCGGTTTCCTGTTCAACCACGACCAAATCCATCAGATCGCCCACAGTCTGCCGATCGCGCTGGCGCTCGCCGATGGAGGCTTCGACGGCGAGATCGTCGTCGCCACCACCAATGCTGCGCTGACCCGGGAAGTCATGCGCATCGGCGGAGACCGGATCGGCACCCGGATCGAGCATGTGCAGCTTGAGCCCTGCGCCGCGACGCGCCGTCTCGACACGCTGCTGGGCAAAGTCATTCCTGCCCGGAAGATCCTGATATACAGAGACAACCTGGACTTCTTCCGAAGCCTCGACGTCCTCGTGGTCGCCGAGAAGACCTCGCTCCTGCTCAAGACGCGTTACGGTCTCGATAACCTTGCGATCATCCATACCCGGCACGGCGCAGGCGACCGGGCCATTGGCTTCGACAGGGCCAGTGCGGGCTTCGATCACGTCCTGTGTTCCGGGCGCAAGATCCGCGAGCGCCTGATCCGGGAAGCCCATGTTTCCCCTGACGCCATCACCATCGTGGGCTATCCCAAGTTCGACCTCACCCGCGACAAGAAGCCGCATCGCTTCATGGCGGACACGCAGCGGACCGTGATCTACAACCCCCATCCATCGCCCCACCTGTCCTCGTGGTACAGGCACGGCCACCGCGTCTTCGAACACTTCGTCGACAACGATCGTCTCGGCCTGATCTTCGCGCCGCATGTCATGCTGTTCCAGCGCAGTTTCGTCGTGACGATCGACAAGCTGACCATCGACCGGGCCGGAGAAATCCCGCAGCGCTTCCTTCGCGGCGACAACATCCATGTCGATCTGGGCAGCCGCGCCTCCACCGACATGACCTATACCCTGGGCGCCGACATCTACCTCGGCGATGCCAGCAGCCAGATCTACGAGTTCCTTTTGCGGCCGCGCCCCTGCATCTTCCTCAACTCGCAACGGCACGACTGGATGGGCGATGCCAACTTCCACCACTGGCATGCCGGCGAAGTGATCGTCAGTCCCGACCAGCTTCCGGCAGCCCTTTCTCGCGCCGATGAACTGCACGAAACGCACTATCGCCGGATTCAGGAAGAGATGTTTGCCGAAAGCTTCGACCTGACCAACACGCCTTCCTCGGTCAGGGCCGCCATGGCCATCGTCGACTTCGCACATGGGCGCGAGAAATCCCGGCGCCACCTGTACCTCGTATCGGCCTGATCACGGCAAGCGCATCTAGTCTCTGGTCATGGGCACACATTTGTTGCAAATGGGCCCCGCCTCGCAGGCCGAAACTGACCAATTCCGGGATTCCCACTTGCCTACTGATGTCGAGCCGCACGTCGGCCGAATACAGCGTATTTTCAAAGGACTAGGACTCGTCGTGGGGGGCAAGGCCGGGGCGGGCCTGATCAGCCTCGTCTACCTTGTTCTGGCAACGCGCTTTCTCGGCCCTACCGAGTACGGCGTGCTCGTGCTCGTCCACGCCTATGTCACGACGGTTTGCGGCATCATCGAATTTCCCTCCTGGCAAGCCATCGTGCGCTACGGTGCAGAGGCCGATCGCGAAGGCGACAACCACCGGCTCGGCCGGCTGCTGCGCTTTGGCGCCGGAGTGGAACTGGCAGCCGGCGCTCTTGCCATCGTTTCTGCCATGGCGCTCGCGCAGTTCGTCGGGCCGCAGCTGGGCTGGCCGCCCAAGGCCATGGCTTTCGCACAGGTCTATTCCTTCGCCGTGCTCGGTTCGATCCGCTCGACCCCTTCGGGCTATCTCCAGTTGATCGGGCGGTTCGACCTGATCGGGCTTCATAACCTCGTCCAGCCCATCGTCCGCCTCGGCGGCGCGCTGATCGTGATTGCCTTCGGATGGGGCATCAAGTCCTTCCTCGTCGTCTGGCTGCTGGCGGCATTGGCCGAATTCGCGGTCCTGTGGGCGATGGGTCTGTGGTTCGCCGCCCGCCGCCTCGGCGCGAGCCTGTGGAACCCGCAGGCAGGTGACGTCGCGCTGGACAACCCTGGCATCTGGCGCTTCCTGATCGCCAGCAATGCAGATGTCACGCTGAGCGAACTGGCCGGACGGATCGCACCGCTCATCATCGGCTGGATCATGGGGCCTGCCTCGGCCGGCCTCTTCGCGGTCGCCCAGCGCGCCACCGTCATCATTGCCCAGCCCGCACAGATCCTGGGCAACACCTCTTACGCTGAGCTGGCCCACATCGTCGCCGGCGGCGGCGGCGGCAAGCCGCTGCGCCAGACCCTTGCCAAGGTAGTCGGGATCAGCCTGCTCGCCGCGCTTCCGGTTGTGGTGATCGTCGCGGCCTTCCCTGCTGCCATAGTCGGACTTCTGGCAGGCCCGGCCTTCGCCGCTGCGTCTGGCCTGATGGTCGTGCTGGTCGCCGCACGCGGGATCGCCCTCATCGGGCCATCCTGCACTTCGGCGATTTCTGCGCTGGGTCACCCGGCCCGATCGATGAGCGCCAACCTGTTTTCCAGCCTCGTCTTCCTTCCGGTACTGCCCTGGCTGCTCCACCGCTACGGACTGATGGGCGCAGGCATCCAGGCCGTGGGGCAAGCCCTGCTGGCCAGCAGCCTGCTGGTCTACTTCGTCTGGCACAGCAGCAGGAAGCTATGACCCGTCCGCGCATCGCCTATGTCATCAACTCCGTCGAAGGTGGTGGAGCGGCCCTGCCGGTTCCCGCGGTAACGCAAGTCCTGCGCAGCGCCGGTGCCGATGTGCGCGTCTTCGCGCTCACCCGTCGTGACGGCCGCGCGCTGCCACCGATAGTCGCCGCCGGGCTCGAACCGGCGGTGCGCGATGGCGGTGAGACCGACCACTTCGCCGCCGCCCGGTGGCTCATGAAGGAAGTGCGTAGCTGGGGAGCGACCCACTTGTGGACATCGCTCAGCCGCGCCACGATCCTCGGGCTGATCGTTGGCCCCATGCTCGGCCTGCCGGTGGTTTCATGGCAGCATGCAGCATTTCTCAAACCGTGGAACCGGCGGCTCATGCGCCAGTTGCAGGGCCGAGCCCAGCTCTGGGTGGCGGACTCGCAATCGGTCGCCGAACTCACCGAAAGGCGCTTGAAGGTTCCAGCCGGACGCCTCGAGACCTGGCCGATCTATTTCGCCGATCCCGCCATGCCCGAAGCGAAGGCATGGACGCCGGGAGAACCGCTGCGCCTTGGCAGTCTGGGCCGGCTTCACCCGGTGAAGGGCTATGATGTGCTGGTGGACGCACTGGCGCGCCTGCGTACCCAAGGTTTCGAACCACCCGTCCCGGTGGAAATCGTCATCGCCGGCGACGGCGACCAGGCCAGCGCCCTGATGGCGCAGGCGTCGCAAGCTGGCGTAACCAACCTCAGGCTTGCCGGTTATACCAGCGACCCGCGCGGTTTCCTGTCCGGCCAGCACCTTTACCTGCAGCCCTCGCGTTCGGAAGGTTTCTGCATTGCCGCTCACGAAGCGCTGACAGCGGCGCTCCCGACGATTGCATCGAGCGTGGGCGAGTTACCTTTCTCCATCGCTCCGACGCGCAATGGTTGGCTGGCACCGCCGGGCGACGTCGATGCGCTGGCCAAGGCCCTGCGCCAAGCCCTGTCCGATCCAAGCGCTCTGGCCGCGATGGGCAAGGCCGCACGCGCTGACATGTTCGACCGCTTTTCCAAGCAACGCTTCGAAGCGAAGGGCCGTGCTATCTGGCAGCGAATCCACCCAGCGAGCGGCGAAGATCGAGCGCCAACCCGGCAAGCGAGCGATCGACCGTCTTCACGTCAAACAGGGTAACGTCCCCGCACGCCGTCAGCGTGTGCATGCCCTCGCAAGGCTGCGGCGCATCGGCTGGCACCGTCAGCGGTGTTCCGGCCTCGGCCTGAAAGCCGTTCTCGTCCAGCCGGTCGATCCACAAGGGCCGGATCGCGGCGCCATAGGTGCGCACACAGTCCTGCACCGGCAGCATGATCCTGTCACCAAGCAGCACCGGCGTCCCGCCGGGCCGTGAGGAAGCCCTGTCCAGCCTGACGGGGTTTCCGGGATGCGGCGTCCATGGCCCGCATAGTGTTTCAGCCCAGGCGACATGCAGCGAGCCGAGCTTGTCGGCCTTGCTTGCCGCTGATGAATAGAGCAGCCACCAGCGATCCCGGTAGCGCAGGATCGAGGCATCGACCGGCACGCAATCAAGCGCGATTTCGCATTCCGCGCGCCAGTCCTCAAGCTCGCCGCAGGCACGATAGAGTGTCAGACGGCCCGAGCGGTGCGCTTCAGGCAACATCCAGGTGGCCCCCTCCCCTTCGAACACGAAAGGATAGGACAAATGCCAGGGCTCACGCAGGACGAGCTTGCGTTCCACAAGGTCGAAGCCGCCATCGAAGGTGAGCCTTTCGATGACACCATGCCGGGTGCGATAATCGTACTGTTCTGCGAAAAGGTGCAGGTGGTCGCCGAAGCGATATCCGAAGGGATCGGCAAGGAATGTAAACTCGGGTTCGGCACCGAGCCAGCGCACCTTGTCCGCGGCGATGCCGGATTCCAGCACCGCTTCGACCGGCTGCATTGCGATCCCGCAAGTCCAGATATCCTTACGTCTTGGCATGGCGAAACGCCTTAGCAGGGGCACGCGTCTGCGCAATCCTGCGGCCGCCAGACCGACCGGGGCGGGACCTGCGCGTATTAGCCCTCCAGCATCGCCCCAAGCCGGCCGCGAATGATCCGTTCCGCATCGGTCACGATCCGGTCCACCAGTTCATCGCAGCTCGGTATGTCGTGGATCAGCCCCTGAACCTGCCCCGCCCAGACCAGCCCGGCATCGAGATCGCCGGTTTCCAGCGCCAGCCGCCCCTTCGCACCGGCCACGAGAGGTTGGATGTCCTTGAACTCGGCACCGGGAGCTGCAGAAATCTCGATGACTTTGTCCGATACGCTGTTCTTGGCGACACGCCCGGTATTGCGGAACTTGCGGAATATGAGGTTCGTTGCGCGTTCATCGTTGGAGACGATGAACTGCTTGACGTTCTCATGGATGGGCGCTTCGCGCGTGGCGCAGAAACGAGTGCCCATGTTGATACCGTCTGCGCCCAGTGCCAGCGCCGCAGCAAGCCCGCGCCCATCGCCAAAACCGCCGGACGCGAGCATCGGCACTTTCACCTTGTCCGCAGCGGCAGGGATCAGGACCAGCCCCGGCACATCGTCCTCTCCCGGGTGCCCGGCGCATTCGAAGCCGTCGATCGAGATAACGTCCACCCCCATCCGCTCAGCCGAAAGCGCGTGCCGGACCGACGTGCACTTGTGCAGGACCTTGATGCCGTAAGCCTTGAAATCGTCGATATGCTCCTGCGGCTTGCCGCCCGCAGTCTCGACGATGGTGATGCCGCTATCGATGATCGCCTTGCGATACTCGGCATAAGGCGGTGGACTGACGGAAGGCAGGATCGTCAGGTTCACGCCAAAGGGCTTGTCGGTCATCGACCGGCAGCGATCGATCTCGCGACGCAGGTCGTCCGGCGTGGGCTGGGTCAGCGCCGTTAGGATGCCAAGACCGCCGGCGTTGGAAACCGCCGAGGCCAATTCGGCACGACCGACCCACATCATGCCCCCCTGGACAACGGGGTGTTTGATACCCAGCAGTTCGGTAATCCTGGTCTTGAGCGCCATTAATTCACCTCTCTCATGATTACGCGCCCTGTCGCTGCGCGCATTTGCAGCACCGGTCCTCCGACCGAGGAACCGACGCCCGAAACCGTCAATCACCCCACCTCCGGTGGAGGCCGTTCAAGAAAGCGATTCGCCATCGTGCGAACGTCACAACACGCAAATCCAGACAGCGCATTGCCGATGCACGATGCTCACCGCGGCATGTGCGTAGTTCATCGTCATCAGTGACCCGGGTTCAGTCCCGACGTGCATAATGGCCATCTTCGTGCCATGGCGCCCGGATCATTGTGAACATGCCAACAGGAGACATTCGTGCAGATAGCGGTCCTCACCTTCGATGGGTTCAATGAACTGGACTCGTTCGTGGCGGCCGCCATCCTCAATCGCATGAAGGCGCGTGGCTGGGCGGCGCACATCACTTCGCCGCACGAGCAGGTCACGTCGATGAACGGTGTGACTGTTCACCGCCAGAAGCCTCTGGAATTCGCAGCCGAGGCCGATGCCGTGCTGATCGGCAGCGGCATCAGGACGCGCGAAATTGCAGAGGATGCCGGGCTGCTGGCGCAGATCACCCTCGATCCCGCGCGACAGATCATCGGCGCGCAATGTTCCGGCACCCTGCTTCTCGCCCGGCTCGGCCTGATCGGCGACTTGCCCGCCTGCACCGACCTGACCACCAAGCCCTGGGTCATCGAAGCCGGTGTCAACGTCGTCGACGCTCCTTTCATCGTGAACGGCAACGTGGCAACGGCGGGTGGCTGCCTTGCTTCGCAGTACCTTGCGACATGGCTCATCGCACGTGGAGCCTCGATGCGCGAGGCGGAAGAAGCCATGCACTACGTCGCCCCGGTCGGCGAAAAGGCCGACTATGTCGCGCGTGCCGTCTCCCTTGTAAGCAAGGCAATGGCTGGAGAATTCGCTGTCGTCGCCTGACCACACGGCCTGCGCCCCCTAACGCCCCGTGAACTGCGGCACGCGCTTCTCGGCAAATGCCCGGCAGGCTTCCCTGAAGTCTTCGGTTCCAAGAGCAAGGCACTGGACGTGGTTTTCCAATTCCAGTGCCGCCTCGAGGCCGGGCGCATCGATGTTCGCGTGCATGACCTGCTTGGTATGCTTGATGGCATAAGGGCTGTTGGCAGCGATCTGCCGCGCAACCTTCAAAGCAGCGTCAAGCAGGTCTTCCTCACCCGCCAGTGTCGTGGCAAGGCCAATCGCATGGGCCTCGCCGGCATCGACAGCGCGGCCGGTCAGCATCATTTCGAAAGCCCTTCCGCCACCGATCAGGCGCGGGAGGTGATAACTGATGCCGCATTCGCCCGCGCTCAGCGCAACCTTGACCGCGCCTACGAGGAACTTTGCGCCTGGCCCCATGATCCTGACATCGGCTGCCAATGCAAGGCCCATCCCGGCTCCCACCGCCGCACCATTGATCGCGGCGACGACCGGGAACCTGGCGCCTGCCACTTCGCTCATCAATCCGGCGAACCGTTCCTGCAGGTCCATGTTCTCGATCGGGCCCTGCGGCGCGTCTTCGCCCATGAGCACTTCCTTGAGATCGAGACCGGCGCAGAACGCCTTGCCGCGAGCGGCAAGCACAAGGACGCGAACCTGACTGTCGTCATTCAACGCCGCGATGGTCGAGCGCAGGCGCGCAACCATGGGCAAGGTCAGTGCATTGGCCGACTGCGGGCGGTCCAGCGTAAGGACGGCAATGCCCTGGTCCAGCTTTTCAAGTTCGATCACAGATCTTCCTCCAGAACCTTCAACCGAGTCAGCGCGCCGGGCAGTCCGGGGACATCGACTTGCAATTTCAGTACGGCACCGGCCTGCGGGACATCGGCGTTACCGCCTGTCGCGATGACCAGACTCGATGGATCGTCCGAGGCAAAGGCAAGGCTGACTATATGCGGATAGGGGAAACCCAAGGCTCCAAGACACGTCCCATCAGCCGAAAACTGCATGAGCTTTCCGCTGCTCCAGCAAGCCAGCCAGAGATTGCCCTGCTCATCGGCGACCAGACCGTCGCTGTCCTCCAGTCCGACAAGCAGCTCTGCGTCGCCCGGCATGCCATCCGGTCCCAGCGGATAGCGCCAGATACCGCGCGAAGTCTCTGAGTGATAGAGCCACTTTCCGCACGGGCTCATGGCGATCCCGTTGGACGCAAATACATCCCGGCGCAGAACCGTAATCGCGCCGTCCGCCGACATGTGGAAGAACAGCCCCGGCGAAGGGGCCTCACCCTTTTCCATGATCGAAACGAAATCGATCGTCCCGGCGAAGAACCCTCCGCGCCCGTCTCCTTCCATATCGTTGACCGCGATGACAGGCCTGTCTTCGATGTGGGTGAGTATCTCGCGCGTCTTTCCGCTGTCCGGATCGAGGGCGACGATTCCGTCCCGTCCACTGCACAGAACCATTCCCGATTCGTCGAAAAGGATTCCGCCTACCCATTGTCTTCCGGGGATCATGGATTCCAGTTCATGCCCGGCCCTTTGGCGGAACACGCCAGTGCCTGTGAGGTCGGCAAACCAGATGTCGCCCTCGGGTGATACGCGCGGTCCTTCCACGAAATCGAAGCCTTGCGCGATCAATTCAAAATCAGTGACCTGGGTTGTTTGCATAAGTCTCTCCCGACTGGCGTTATCCACGCACTGGCTGTCGCTTGCACTTCGCGAATGTGTCAGGTGCGCCCCGGTTTCGGCAGCGCTGGTCAAGGCGGCCGCGCCCCGCTAGGTCGTTGAAGTGATTTTGCATCGTGTATCCGACGCCCCGTTTGGCTCCATCGCCTTCGAGCAGGACCCCGTCCGCTGGATGGAAAGCAGCGAGATTTTCACCAAGCCCCAGCAGCAGCGCAGCCGGGATTCGCTCAGCCGCATCGTGACCTCGGCCGTGACGCTGTTCTCGGAATCCGGCTTCGATGCCACGCGCGTATCCGATATTGCCAAGCATGCGCGCGTCCCGGTCGGAACCGTCTACCAGCATTTCGCCGACAAGGAGGCCTTGTTGACGGCGATAGTATCGGGATACCGAACTTGCCGGATGCGTGAGATCAGCGAGCTTTGCACCTCTGCCGAAGCGCTTGCCGCAAGCCCGCGAGAACTGATCGGACTTCACCTCGACATCGTCTTCAGTGCCTTCACCGTCGATTCCGGACTGCTTCGCCTGATCGAGCGCAGACGGCTGGAAGACCCGAACGTGCACAAGGACCAGAGCGGCGCCAACGAAATCGTCGCAAGCCTGATCGCCGACCGACTCGTTGAGAAGATGCCCGAGCGCGATGCGGCGCAATTGCGCAGGCAGGTGCTTTACCTCCATTCGATTATCCGGGGCGCCGTAGTCTGGTCGGTCTTGCCGGCAGGTGGCGAACTGGGCGAGGGTCTGAAAGTAACCGACACGGCCTTTGCTGAAGAGGCATTCAAGATGTCCCTGCGGTATCTGGGCATAGAGGAATAACGGCACCCCGCGCACCAAGCTTCCTGACTTGCCGCCGTTGCCGCGCATGCGAAATTCCCGGGTCGCCCCCGATTCCACTCAGGAGGGCGCGCGCGCTGAATCGAATTCGGGATGCAGTTCTGACGGCTGAGTGAGCATGTCGATTCGGCCGCACCGGCTTTCCGGCCCCACCCTATCCTTTTGCCTTGTTGACCCACGCCGCATCTCCCTTCATTCTCCGATCAAACAGAACATGAGTTCATATTCATTTTTGTAGCTTTACTCTTGGGAGAGGACAAGGCTCATGAACGATATCCAGAAGATCATGCGCGATCGCTATCCGGGCAATACTTGGGCCGACGTAGCAAGACGTGACGGAGAATTGCCCGAGGTTCTCGCAAAGCAGTCGAATCCGACGCAGAACCTGCGCGACATACCATTTGCGCGCTACACCGATCCCGACTTCTTCGAACTTGAGATGGAGCGCATGTGGAAGCGTGTCTGGCAATTCGCCTGCCGCGAGGAACATGTCGCGGAAGTCGGCGACTATTTCGTCTACGACATCGGCCGCATGTCCGTTCTGATCGTTCGCAGTGAAAGCGGGCTGAAAGCCTATTACAATTCCTGCCTCCACCGCGGCACCAAGCTCAAGGCATCGGGCTCCTGCGGCTGGTCGGCCAATATCACCTGTCCGTTTCACAACTGGCAGTGGAACCTCGACGGCTCGCTGAAAGCCATTCCCTGCGACTTCGAGTTCCCCCAGGTCGATCGCGAGCGTGCAGGTCTTGCCGAAGTTCAGGTGGCCAGCTGGAACGGCATGATCTTCATCAACTTCGATAGCGAAGCTGCGCCGCTGGTCGATTACCTCGAGGTGCTGCCGGAGCACTTCAAGAACTGGGACCTCACCGGTTGGTATGTCGCAACCCATGTGCGCAAGCATCTGCCGGGCAACTGGAAGTTGTCGATGGAAGCTTTCATGGAGGCCTACCACACCCCTTACGTTCACCCCGAGATGACGAATGTGGTGGGCGACCACAACATGCAGCACGATATCTTCTCGGATCACGTCAGCCGCGATCTGTGCGCGATGGCATCCCCCAGCCCGACCTCCAGACAGCAGATGAGCCAGCAGGACCTGCTCGACACGATGCTGGTGGGCGATGGCAAGATGGTGGGCGATCGCGCGAAAGTGCCTGAAGGCAAGACCGCCCGCTGGGTCATGGCGCAGCAGCTTCGCGAACAGATGCAGGACCAGTACGGCCTCGACTACTCGAACCATTCAGTGCCGGAGATGATCGACTCGCTGAAGTACCACGTCTTCCCGAACCTGCTCGTCTATCCGGCGCCGGGCCTGTGCCTCGTCCAGCAATTCAGGCCGGACGGTCACGACCGCGACCGCTCCACTTTCGACCAGTACGTCCTTCATCCCAAGCCGCTCGACGGAGACTACGAAGTCGCCGAAGTCCAGGTAATCGGTGAACACGACAGCTTCACTGCCGTTGAAAGCATGGACGCGTTTCTGGCCAGCGTGCTCGATCAGGATACCGACATCATGCGCTGGCAGCGCGAAGGCATGTACGCGAGCGGCAAGGGAGCCGAGACCCTGTCGATCTACCAGGAATCGCGCATCCGCCACCTGCACGATACGCTCGACAAGTATCTGGAGGGCCTCAAGTGAAAGAGCACCTCCAGGCAGTCCATCATGTCTCCCTGTCGGTCCCGGACATCGGCATTGCCCGCAAGTTCTACATCGATCTGCTGGGCGCCGAGGAAGTCTCCACGGCCGAGTGGGAACCGGGCAATGCGTGGATCGACGCCATCGTCGGGCTGGACCGGTCGTCGGCGAAGTCGTTCATGGCCCGCCTGAAAAACGTCAATATCGAAGTCTTCGAATATCTCAGCCCCAAGTCGCCGCCAGTCGACGCGAACCGTCCCGTCAACCTTAACGGCTACACCCACATCGGGCTGCAGGTGGACGACATCCAGGCGGTATACGAGAAGATGGTCGAAGCCGGCCTGACGTTTCACACGCCGCCCGATCTCTCGACAATCTCGGTCGACGAGAACGGCAAAAAGGTCGGGTACGCAGCCACTTACGGTCGCGACTACTTCGGCAACATTTTCGAGATCATGGAAATACACGAAAACGACAACGTCGAGCCGATCTGAGCCGGCGCGATAACAGCAAATCGGGAGAGAAGAATGGACCTCGAGCTGAAGGGCAAGAAGGTAATCGTCAGCGCTGCCACCCGCGGCATCGGGCGCAAGATTGTCGAGCAGTTCCTCGACGAGGGTGCGATAGTCTCGTTCTGCGGACGGCGTGCGCGCTCGGTTGAGAACAATCCCAGCGATGAAAGCGTGTTCGCCAACCCACTCCATGGTGACGGCGTGGAAGATGCCGTGGCAGCGCTGTCCTCGCGAGGCGAGGTCTATGGTTCGGTAGTAGACTGCGGCTACTTCGACCAGGTCACCCAATGGGTGGAAAAGGCCGCTTCGGACATGGGCGGGATCGACATCGTCGTCTCGAACGCCAGCGCACTGGGCGGCATCCCCCGCAGCCGCAAGGGCTGGGACATCAACTACAACGTCGACCTGCTGTCCGCCGTCGCAATGTTCGACACAGCCTTGCCCCACCTGAAGGCAGCCGGCGCTGGCGCTTTCGTCCAGATGTCGACGATCACCGCCATCGAGAACCACGCTTTCGGCGAAGCCGGCCTGAGCTATGGCGCCATGAAAGCCGCGCTGATCAACTACACGCATCAGCTTGCTATCGATTACATGAAAGACGGCATTCGCTGTAACTGTGTCTGCCCTGGTCCGGTCTACATTCCGGACGGTAGCTGGGGCTTCCTCGAAAAGGAAATGCCCGATTACTACGAGGCAAACCGCACCAAACATCCTGCCGGACGCTTCGGCCGCCCGGACGAGATCGCCGATGCCGTGCTGTTCCTGGCCTCGGCTCGCGCCTCCTGGATTACGGGCGTGAACCTCACGGTCGACGGGGGCTTCACCCGCAACGTGAAGTACTGACCGCAGGTCAGCAGTCGCTGATTTCCGCGAGATGGATGGTTAGCGCCCAAGCTGCACAGCTTGGGCGTCTCACCCGATTTCCCGGGCAGCGTGCCAGATTTCAGTGGCAATTCGCGTCCAACTGCTCTTCGTGCAACGGTTCGAGAACCGGGATTGGATGACTTGTCCGCACGAATTCATGAAACTCGTCCTGTCGACAGGTTCGGCTCACGGGCCGTCCTGAGCCATGATGCGATTTCCATCGCCCGGGTGATCTGCATCCTGGGCGTTGTGTACGTTCACGCCTGGACAGGGCTCGGCGGCCACGATCTCGAACTGGCTCGCGGAACGGCGCAGGAAAACCTGCGCTGGTTCCTGATGGAAGCCTTCGGGCGCAGCGCAGTGCCCCTGCTCGGGCTGATTTCGGGCTGGCTCGTTGCCGGCTCACCCAGAACGCGCAACTGGTTGGCACATGTCGAACGCAAGGCGCGCACGATCGTCGTGCCGATGATTGCATGGAACGTGATAGCGCTCGTGCTGGTCTGCGGAACCGCCTGGCTGTTCACCCTTCCCGCCCCGACGCCGCCTTCGGTCAGCTGGGTTCTGGAGGAAGTCTTCATCCTCACCCGCAATCCCGACGTCAACGTGCAGATGCCGTTCCTGCGCGACCTTTTCGTGTGCATGGTCATGGCGCCAATGCTGTTGCGCATGAGCGGCCGGTCTCTGGCATTGGTGATCGCACTGGCTGCAGCTGGTCAGGTGTTCGGATTCGGCGCGCCGCTGATCCTGCGCCCGGCCATTGTCATGTTCTTCGGCCTCGGGATCGCCGCCCGCCGCGCCGGCCTTGCCGAACGCGCGGCGGCCTGGCCGCTCGGCCTTGCCATCGCTCCCTTTGCGGTACTTTTGCCGGTTCAGCTCTGGCTGGTCATGGCGCCCGATATGCCCAGAACCGGCGCCTTGATCGCCAGCTTCGACATAGTGATGCGCGTCACGGCATCGCTGTTCTTCTGGCGCCTGGCATGGGCTCTTGCGAAGTCGCCAGCCCGCAGCCTGCTTCTGAAGATAGAGCCTTTCGCTTTCCTCATCTTCTGCGGTCACCTCGTTTTCATGTGGCTGGCTGGCCCGCTGCTCGGCCAGATCTTCGGAAAGCTCGGGGCGCCAGCCTATCCGGTCTACCTGCTGCTTCAGCCGGTCATGGTGCTCGTCTGTATCGTTGCCATCGGACGGTTCCTGCAATGGTGCGCGCCGGGCCTGGCCGAGATGCTGAGCGGAGGACGGCTCAAGGCACGCAAACCGGCTGCTGTATCGCCCCTGGCAAATGCTGCCCCGGCAGAACCGGTAAGCCCTGCCCACCTGGGTTAAGAAACAATAATCTCCTCTCGCATGAACGGCCATCAGGCTGGTACAGCGCGGGCATGACGGGCAATTCTGCAAATCGCCGGATCGGCATTATCGGCACGGGACGCGTCGCTCAGGCGCTCGCGCTTGGCCTCGGCGCAAACACCTTGTCCCCGCCGCTGATTTGGGGGCGTACCGCCACCGGACGCGAAGAGGCCGTATCGCGGATCGGAAGGCAGGCCCATGCAAGCGATACGATGGCCGATCTCGTTGAAGCCAGCGACATCATCGCGATCGCCGTCTCCGACGATGCTGTCGCCTCTGTCATCGAGAAGATGGCAACCCTCATCCCTGCCGGACATATGCCCTTCGTCTTCCATGTCAGCGGCCGCAGCGGCGCAGCCGTGCTCGATCCCCTGCGCGAAAAATGCGCGCTGACCGCGGCGATTCACCCGGCCATGACTTTCACCGGCAATCCGCAGGAGGAAGTAACGCGAATGACAGGCGCCTACTTCGCTATCACCGGATCTAGCGACCGCGCGTGGGACATGGCCAGGCAGATCGTCGCCGAGCTGGGAGGCGTCGCAGCGGAGATCACCGAGGACCGCCGCGCTCTATACCACGCAGGCTTGTGCCACGCGGCCAATCACCTCGTGACCCTGCTGGCCGGTTCCTCGCACATCCTCTCCGCCGCGGGAGTGGCCGAACCTTATGCCATGCTGGCCCCGCTCGTGCGCGCTGCGCTGGAGAACAGCCTTGCACGTGGGTTCGATGCGCTTTCCGGTCCGGTGCTGAGAGGTGACCGCGAAACGATCGGCCGGCATATCGCAGCCCTTGTCGAACATTGCCCGCAGGTCCTGCCGGCCTATCGCGCGATGGCCCTGGCAACAGTGGATGAACTGGAGACTGAAGGAGCGCCCCTACCGCTCGGCGGGGTCCGCTCGGAGCTCGGCTGAGCCCTGTCGGCTACAACTGCGCATCATCCGGAACCTTGTCGATCATTCCTGTGCGGGAGCGGACCGCTACACAGTTCTCAATGCAGCTGGTTGCGGTATCCTTTGCGGATCCGGTCGACTGCCGCCGAGATCGCGTCGCGCGGGGATAGAGCCGACGTGTCGATCAGGATCGCATCCCTGCACATGCGCAGGGGCGCCTGCTCGCGGCTCTCGTCCCTGAAGTCGCGCGCGGTGACTTCAGCAGCCAGTTCCTTGAGCTCGATGGGGTATTCCATCTCGAGCAGCTCATTGAAGCGATGGCGCAGGCGTATGTCGGGATTGGCGGTAACGAAGATCTTCGCATCGGCATCGGGCGCGATAACGGTGGCGATGTCGCGGCCTTCAAGGACAGCGCCACCTTTCCTGTGCGCAAAGACCCATTGTCGCTGGAACAGGGCCTGCCGCACCGAGGGGAACACAGCGACGCGACTGGCCAGGTCCGCGACCAGTTCGGAGCGCAAGTGCGGCTCACCCAACAACCCCATCGGAAAATCGCAGGCCGCCAGCGCGTCGTCCTCGTTATCGACACAGCCCCCGTTGAGGATGACCTGCCGCGCAACTGCGCGGTAATGCAACCCGGTCTTGAGGTACGGCACCTGAAAATGCCACGCGAGTCCCCTGGCGATCGAACCTTTCCCCGATCCGATAGGACCATCAACGGCGATAAGCATGACTTCTTCGCCTCCTGACTGTTCTCACCCCATCAAGATGGGATCTGCAGCAGGCTTTGCAATGCTTGCCAATTACCGGCGCGAGAGCATTACTTCGATCGCGCAGCAAGACCCGCCGCAGGACCTGCCTCTCAAGGTTTCCCGAGGGTTTTCGCCCATGTTCGCATGTCAGCAGCGAGGCGTGCCAGTTCGCCCTCGTCCTCGAAAACCGAATGACCCGCAGCATAGGCTTTCGAGGTCCGCCTGTCAGGGCCGATTCCGGCATGATCCAGGGCAAACAGGCCTGCCGCAATCGGAGTGGTGATGTCGTAGTATCCGCCAACGGTCATCAGCTTGAGGCCGGGTTTGGCCTCCATCGCCTTGGCCAGATAAGGCGCAAAGCGCACGGTGCTGTAGACTTCTCCGCGCCCCCAGTTCCACTTGAAGTTGATCCCGAGGTTGAGCGTTCGGTATGGGCTCGGCAGAGCATAGCCGAGCTGCTTTTCGATATATTCGGAAATGAGGCCGCCGGTCTCTGCACCAAGTGTCATCGACGGATCGTCGAAAGGCGGGTGCATGTTGGACTCGGCGATGGCCCTCGTCGCCCGGCCGTCGAGTTGACCCGTCCGCAATCCCTTGTCGGCCAGCAGTCCGAGCATGAACGCTGGCTTGTCGAGTTGCAGTCCGTCCTGTTCCAGCTTCGCTGCAGGCAGGCCGATGAAACCCGACAGGCGCTGCGCGATCCGCGCACGTTCGGCAGGGGCAAGCGATGCACCTGCGATCAGGGCCCTGGCATAGTCGCCTTCCGCAAAGGCCCGGGCCTGCGCGAAATGCTCCTCGATCGAACTGCCCTGCCGGTCGACCGCACCATGATACCAGGCAACCGCGGCAAGGGTCGGCAGCAGCGTGACGTCCGAAACGATTGGCCCGCTGCTGTCTCCGATCGAAAGGGACAGGAGCGCCACGCCATCGGGCAATGGCTGATCGGCCTTGTTCTCGGCGTTGAGGATGGCAAGGGCACGCGCGGTCCCGTAGCTCTCGCCCACCAGTGCAAAGGGGGAATCGGTGCGCCCATTGGCCTCGCGCCAGCGCTGAACGACATCGGCAACGGCCCGTGCATCGCCATCTACCGAAAACAGGCTCGTCGCATCGATGCCCTTGATCGGCATGCTCGTGCCGGTGCCGGGCGGATCGATGAAGACGAGGTCGGCAACGTCGAGCAGACTGAATGGGTTGTTCGCAAGGCGAGGCTGTCCGCCTTCCTTATCGACAATACGCACGGGCCCGAAGGCCGAAAGATGCAGGGGCGAGGAGGACGCGCCCGGGCCGCCGTTGAAGATGAACAGGACCGGCCGTTTCGCGGCTTGCCCGGCATTGCGCGCGACATAGGCATAAGTCACAAGGACAGCAGCCTTCTCGCCCTTGTCGTTGGTGACCGGGCTTTCCGTCACGATGGCATCGTAGCGCAGCGACCGACCGCCGAATTCACCCTTGTGGCGTGTCGTCACGACACGCTCGCTCGGCGCGTCGCGCTCCACCATCGCTTCCATCGCCTTGAGGAAAACCGGCGGCATCGGCAGGCTCTCGTCCTGCGCGAAAACGGATGCCGAAGGGATCACGGCAAGGCTCAGCGCGATCACGCTGGCACGCAGGGGCCTGAAATGCATAGGGCTGGTTATTCCGGTTTCTGGATGGGCAAGGCGTCGATGAGTCGTTCGATATCGTCCATCGAGTTGAACCAGGAAGGACAGACGCGAAAGCGATTGCGGCTCAGCGTGATGTGCAGGCCCGCCTGCCCAAGCGGCTCGGACAGGCGCTTGTAGGCATCAGGCAAGACACAGGTGAACAGAGGGCTGCGGCATTCGCGAGGCGTTGCGACGCGATAGCCCTTGCGCGGCAAGGCCTCGTGAAGCCGTTGCAGCATAGGCTGGCGATGCGCCATGATCCGGTCGACGCCCAGTTCGAGCAAGCGCGCCAGCGACCAGTCGAGCTGCGCCATGACGCCGTGCGAACGCGTTCCCATCGCAAACATGCCCTCAGCGTCGTCGCGCGGGGCCATGTCGGCGACGGTTTCCCCGGGACTGTCGTAGGGGTAGACGTGAGACCTGAACCGTTCGAGCTGGTAATAGCCGAAGCGCGGACGTTTCAGATCCTTCAGGCGGTCGGGCCGAACGTAGAGGAAACCGAGCCCGAAATCGCCCATGAGCCACTTGTAGCTGGCACTGGCAGCGAAATCGACGCCGCTCGCCCGCACGTCGATAGGCACAGTCCCTGCGGCGTGGATGATATCGGCATAGACCATGGCGCCATGAGCATGCGCGATTTCACAGATGCGGGCGAGGTCGTGTTCGAAGCCGTTGTAGGTCGACACGAGCGAAAGACTGACGAGGCGGGTACCGGGCCCAATCGCTTTTTCGTAGGCTTCAGGATCGATGCGGCCGTCGACAGGCCTGATCCAGCGCACATCGACCCCTTGCTTCGCAAGTTGCTCATACAGCCAGAACGAGCCGAAGAAGTGCAGCGTGTCGGTCACCACGCTACCCCCTGCAGCGGGCAGATCGAGGGCTTCGACAACAAGCTGCTCGCCCGCCGTCGTACTCTGCACGAATGCAAGATCTTCAGGAGCTGCATTGATCAATCGCGCGAAGGCGGTCTTGATCCGGCCTTCCACTTCCTCGGTCGGCCATGAGCGCGTTTCGGCACGCGCGGTAAGATAGGCGTCGAGCGACGCCTTCGCCGGCAGCGGGACCGGATGCATCGTGCCGGAGTCGAGGTAGAGCTTGTCCATCGGCGCAAATTCGCCGGGTCGCGCCAGCGAAGCGGTAGCCGATGTAGTCGGCGAAACGCTCGCTGCCGACAAGGCTCCACCCGTCAGCGCAGGTGCAAGCGGCAACATGGCCGAACCGCGCAGAACATTCCTGCGGGACATTTTGGACTGCTGCGAATCGGGACGCTCGATCATTTCCACATCCTAGGGAAAGACTTGCGCATAAGAATTGCGGAATTTGAGCGCATCCTGGCGCCGAGATGCCAGAAACCCGAATGCGATCCGTACCTTCAGGCCAACTCGTGCATAAAATTGCCGCACCACTGGCGCTAGTCTGCCATGACAATCCGCAGCAAGAGATCAGCCATGCCCGTCAAATCCTATCGCATCCTGACCGTGTCTCTGGCTTTGGGCGCTCTTGCAGCCTGCCAACATGTTGCGCCATTGCGAAATGAAGCGGGACGGGGCGAAGCGGGACAGGTGACGCCGTCATGCCCGGGCGATGCGACGCGATCCGAAACTATCCTCACGCTGGAGAAGGGTCCGGTCGAATATACCGCCTGCGCGGGAACGATCCGCGTTACCGACACACGGGATGCACCACTGGCGGACCTGTTCTACACGGCCTATATGCTGCCTTCGGACAAGGATGAGCCGCGGCCGATCGCCTTCGTCTGGAACGGTGGCCCCGGGGCGGATTCCCGACTTCTGCACTTCCGGGCGCTCGGCCCGAAAACGTTGCAAGCCGGCCAGCTGGCGGACAATACCGACAGCCCCCTGCCCGCAGCCGATCTCGTCTTTCTCGATCCCGCCGGAACCGGCTTCAGCCGCGCCAGTTCGGACGAGGCGGCCAGGACGCTTTATTCGACAACGGGCGACATCGCCGCTACCGCGCAATTCATCCGTCGCTTCCTCGCTGCGCAGGGCCGCACCGCCTCGCCGCTCTATCTGGTTGGTGAAAGTTTCGGCACCTGGAGGGCATCGGGCGTCGCCGAAGCCCTTCTGCAGGTCGGCCAGCCCGTTGCCGGCATAGCACTGATCTCCGGCGGCATTCCCATGGGTGAGGAGCGGGATCGCGCCCTGATGCGAGCCCTCACCTTGCCCAATCGCACGGCGACCGCCCTTGCCCTCGGCAAGCTCGATACGTCCTTGTCTGCCGATCCCGCCGGCGCCCTCGCCAGTTCGGAACTGTGGGCGCGGGACGTCTGGTACCCCGCCCTTGCCGCCCCACAATCGCTCACTTTTCGGCAACGGCAGGAAGTCGTGACCGGTCTTGCACGGTTCATGGGCTTGGCGCCGAGCCGGATCGATAGCGCCACGCTCTGGGTTTCACCGCGCGATTTTCGCCAGGGACTGCTGGCCGACGAGGGCAAGACTCTGGGCATCTTCGACATGCGCCGAACCCAAGCCGAGGAAGGAGACTCGGGTGCCGATGCAGTTCTTGCCTACTATCGCCGGGCCCTGGGATTCCGGGACGGCAAGTACGCCGGCATCGAAGTTCCGGCACTGCCGGTGGGCCGAGACTGGCAGTACGATCAGGCCCCGATCACGAAGGAGTCCCTTGCCCGGGCCATGGCGGGTGAAGGACCGCCAAGCCCATCGCAGCCCTGGGTCCTGCGCGCGCTGGAAATGTCGCCGACCATGCGCGTGCTTGTCGCCACAGGTCTCTACGATTCACTCAATGGATGCGCGGCCAATCGCGAGGCAGCCAATCGATTTCCTGCGCCACTGGCGAAGCAGATCGACACCCACTGTTATCGCGGCGGCCACATGATGTACGAGGATTCGTCAGAGGCTGTGCAATTTGCAGATGACCTCAAATCGTTCTACACCAATGCGGACGATGCCCGAAAGCTGGAATAAAAATTTCTCAAAGGCCCGGATCGTCGATTGCGCAATGCACAGGCCATACCCCTTCAGCACAAGTTCGCAACATCCTGCCTCGCGATCTCGATTAATCTGCTTTCCAGACAAGCCGTATTGCAGACGGAACATGAGGGGTAGTTCGATGATCAGCAGGGAGTCTCAAGTCCGCAACCACAGCGCCGGGGTAACCGCGCTTCTGGTCTCCACCGCGACAGCCGCCTGGCTTGCGAGCGCAGCGCCCGCATTCGCTCAGGACATCGCTTCGGCAACCGTCGCGAGCGACGATGCCGGCGAAATCATCGTCACCGGTTCGCGCATCCGGCGTGACCGTGCGGAAGAGAGCGCCCCGCTCGACATCGTCGACGCGCAGGTCATTTCGGATCGAGGCTACACCAGCGCATCGCAGGCGCTCAACCAGCTCACGTCGAACAGCCCGATGCTGGCCCAAGCCGACGGCTCGGGAGAAGGCAGCGGATCGGGCCAGCAGTATCCCAACCTCTTCGGCCTTGGCACCGGGCGCACGCTGACCTTGCTCAACGGCCGCCGCATGGTCACAACTTCGGCGGCAACCGGACAGGGCGACGCGCAGGTCGACGCCAACATAATCCCGCTCGGCCTGCTGGAACGTGTCGAAGTAGTCCAGGGCGGCGGCGCCGCCGTCTACGGTTCCGATGCGATCTCCGGTGTCGTCAACTACGTCCTCAAGCAGGACTTCGAAGGCATCGAACTCGACGCTCAGAATGGCATTTCGTCGCGTGGCGACTATCACACGTACAGCTTCCGCGGCACCGCCGGCACCAACTTTGCCGATAATCGCGGCAATATCGCGATCGATCTGAACTACGCGAAGTCCCCGCTTCTGCGCTACGATGCACGGCCGCTTTCCGCGCTGGGCCGACTGACCGTCACCAACCCCAACGACACCGGGCCCAATGACGGGCTTCCCTCGCGCAAGGAATTGCTCGACGCGCGCTTCTGGGAATTCAATTCGAACGGCGTCGTCTTCAATACGCCTGCGCCCTTCACGCGCTTCCTCACGCAGTTGGACGGAACGCCTCTGCAGTTCGCCCCCAGCGGCGACCTCGTGGCCTTCGACCCGGGCAGCCAGGTCGGCATTCCCTTCGCCAGCGGCGGCGACGGCTTCGCCTACAACAACCTGGTGGGTTTGCGTACGGGCCTCGAGCGCTTCACCGGCAACGTCATCGCCCACTATGACCTGACCGATGCCATCACCGTGCGCACCGAGCTGCTCTACGCCCGTACCGAGGGCACCGAACTTCCCCAGGGCCAGAGCCGCACGATCCTCAACTATGGTACTTACGCCGGGCCGGTGATCTTCACGATCAACAACCCTTATCTGAGCGATTCCGCGAAGGCGACACTTTCGGCAGCCAATCCGGGCTTTGCCTTCGGGGCGCCTCTGTTCCTCTCGAAGTACTTCTACGACCTGACCCCTGACAACGTTCAGACATACAAGACCGACACCTACCGGGCGCTCCTCGGTGCAGACGGGGACTTCTCGGTCGGCGATCGCGATTTCTACTGGTCGGTTTCGGGCAGCTATGCCCGGGTCAAGGGTTCGCAGCGGCGCTGGGAAGTCGACAACGCCAAGTACAGCAATGCCATCAATGCCGTGCTTTCGGGCGGCAACATCGTTTGCGCGATCAACGCCGATGCCGATACCGCGAACGACGATCCGTCCTGCGCGCCGATCAATCCGTTCGGCAACGGCAATGTCAGTGCCGATGCGCAGAAATACGTCAGCGTCCGCGCCGGGCTCGACTATGTCAACGAGCAGGTCGACCTGCTCGCGACCTTCGGGGGCGACCTGTTCTTCTTGCCTGCCGGCGCAGCCAAGTTCAGCGTGGCTTACGAGCACCGCGACGAAAAGGCCCGGTACACGCCGCTGGCTGCCAACCAGCAGGGCCTGTTCGGCGGCGGCACGATGGAAGTCGGCCAGTCAGCCGGGTACAACACCGATGAGGTCTCGGCCGAGCTGCTGATCCCGCTGGTCGACCGGGCCATGGACGTTCCCGTCGTCAAGATGCTCGAAGCCAGTGCCGCGGGCCGCCTTGTCGACAATTCCATCGCCGGCAAGGAGCAGGTCTGGGATCTGGGCCTGCGCTGGCAGCCGGTCGACGGCATTACCCTTCGCGTCTCGCGCAGCCGCAACTTCCGCGCTCCCACGCTGGCGCAGCTGTTCGCGCCTTCATCGACCCAACTTGGCTCGGTCGGCGCCGATCCGTGCGATTCCGACCGCATCACCAGCGGCCCCAATCCTTCGGTTCGCTATGCCAACTGTCTTGCCCTGTTCGAAGCCAACCCGAACTACGGCGTAGAGGCCGACGGCACCAATGCCGGCTTGAGCGCCGCCGACCGGCTCGCCAATTTCCAGGACCCGGCCGAGAACTTCGAACGCGCGACCATTACCACCGGCGGCAACCCGGCCCTGCGCAACGAGATTTCGGACACCTTCACGTACGGCATCGTCCTGCAGCCGGCGTTCATCCCCGGCCTGACGATCAGCGCGGATCGCATCGAGATCGATCTGAAGGACGGCCTGTCGTCCTTCGTGACCGAGAACTTCACTGCGACCTGCTATGACAATACCGATCCGGACCCCGCGGTTTGCAACGCCTTCACCCGGCTTGCCGCGTCGGATGGCGTGAGCCCCGGCGGCACGATCGTCACCGGCACTTCGACGACCTTCAATGCAGGCGTCGTCAAGTACCGCGGTGAAGTCTATGCGCTCGACTACGTCTTCATGCCGGGCAATCTGGGCACCATCCACCTGGGCGTGAATGCGACGCACAACACGCTGCTGACCACATCGGTGACGGGTGAGACCTTCACGCGCACCGACAACACCTATCTCAAGCCGACCTGGGAAGGCCGCTTCAACCTCGACTGGACGAAGGGTCCGGTCAAGGTGAGCTATCAGGCCTACTATCTCGATGCGACGCGGGCCGATTACTACGCCACGATCGAGAACAATCCCAATCCGCGGCTCGACAGCAACCTGACGCACTCGATCTCGATGCAGTGGGATACCGGTCGCATGACCTTCCGCGCCGGCATCGACAACTTTACCGACGAACAGCCGTCCTACCCGCAGATTGCCTATGGCGACATCCTCGGACGTCGCTTCTGGGTAGGCGCAAAGCTGAAGATGTAACGGGCTGGCGGCGCCGGGCTAAACTCTCCTCCCAACGCCCGGCGTCGCCTTGGTCAACTCACCCCCAATCTATCCGGCAGACACGATCACAATGGCGGCAAGCCCCTCCCTCCGAACCAGTACGTCATATGCCCGGTGGATCAGGGAATCGATCGTCCGCAACAGCAACTCGCGCAACCTGCTGGTGAGCCTGTTCGAAAGCTCGGTGCCGGAGCCCACGACGCTGCTGCGCGAGGTCATTCTCGAAGGCTTCGAGAAGAAGGTCACCTCGCGTTACGCCAGTACTTTCGTCCGCGGGAATCCCTATCTCGTTGCCGCGCTGGCGCAGGAATACCGGGTCGGGGAGGACCAGGTGCTAACCACCACCGGCGCGACCGGTGCCCTCTCCCTGATCTACCGCGCTCTTCTCACCAACGGCGATCGCATCCTGGTCGAAAATCCCTGTTTCGATCTTTTTGCCAATCTCGCAGCCTCGTCCGGCCATGCCGTCGATACTTTCGAGCGACCTGCTCCCCACTTCGCCGTCGATCCACAGGCGCTGGAAGCAGCGATCGGGCCGAGGACACGGCTCGTCGTCCTTTCCAATCTGCACAACCCTTCCGGCATCCCGATTGCACGCGAAACTCTCAACGCGCTTGCGGACATTGCCGAGCGGCACAATGTCGTCTTCGTATTCGACGAAGTCTACGGTCCTTATGCCGGCGAGCAATTTACCCCGGCGGCTTCCCAAGGCATTTCCGAACGGTTTCTTTCCGTCAGCAGCCTGACCAAGATCTATGGGCTGAGCACCCTGCGCTGCGGCTGGATCGTCGGCGATGCCGCTATCGTCGCACCGATCCGCGATCTGGCAAGCGAGGTCGAGTTTGCGATCTCGAACCTTGCCCACTGCATAGCCGCGCTGGTTGTCGAAGATCCCGTCGACTTTCGCGAGAACACGTTCTCGGTTCTGGCCCAGGCCCGTCCGATCATCGAATCCTATCATGATCACTGGCGCGAGCACGAGCTGGTCGAAGGCGCATTGCCCGAACATGGTTGCATCGCGTTCCCGCGCCTTGTCGGCATCTCCGATACCCTCGGTTTCTCGCGCTGGCTGTCCGACCGCTGCGGAGTTCTGGTGGCGCCCGGAGAATACTTCGGCGCACCGG
Organism: Novosphingobium sp. KN65.2; assembly: GCF_001368935.1. Classification (NCBI taxonomy): domain Bacteria; kingdom Pseudomonadati; phylum Pseudomonadota; class Alphaproteobacteria; order Sphingomonadales; family Sphingomonadaceae; genus Novosphingobium; species Novosphingobium sp. KN65.2. Next base: position 31,662 of record NZ_CCBH010000141.1, on the reverse strand, counting down.
GCCATGTCCGCCTCGGTTTCGCGATGGAGCCTTCGCGACTGGACTATGGGCTTCAGGCGCTTACGGACAGTCTCCTGACCTACCGCGAGCAGAACCGGACGAAGCACAGGACATGATCAAGGCATCACTGCATTCCTCGGGTCGCACCGAGCCAGCGCGGCGGCGCATTCATGCGTTCACCGCGCTGGCAACAATTGCAGTGATGTGCGGATCAATGACGGTACAGGCGGAAGAACCGCAGTCCGGAAAGGTCCTTCTTGATACGCAGGCCAAGCCGGAAGGCTTCGCGAAACCGCTACACGTCGAAAGCGGGACTTACACCGTCTCTGCAGGCACCGGGGCAGCCCCCGCCACTGCCGGTTATCTCTCCTATACCCGGGAGAAGCCTGCGGCCAATCGTGCGGTCATCTTCGCCTTCAACGGCGGCCCCGGCGCATCCTCAGCATACCTGCAGATGGGGCTGCTCGGCCCTTCGCTGGCGCATGTGGCGCAAGATCCGGCGGCAAGTGCGAATGCGCCTGTCGGTTCGGTGACCGGTCCGACGTCGATCTACGACCTGGCGGACATCGTCTTCATCGATCCGCCGGGAACCGGCTTCTCGACCCGCCCGGAGGGATCGGCGTTCACGCCTTACATGTCGGTCGAAGGCGACGCGGCGGCGGCGGCCGATCTGGTTCGCCAATGGCTCGAAAGTCATGGTCGGCGCGGGGCCCCGATCTATCTGCTCGGTGAAAGCTACGGCACGATCCGCGCCGTCGGCATGCTCGATGCCCTGGACAAACTCGGTCTTTCCGCGAACATGCGGGGCATCGTCCTGCTTGGGCAGGCGCTCAACATGATCGAGACCTCGCAGCGTCCCGACAACGTCGTCACTTATGCCGTCTCGCTGCCCACGCTCGCCGCAATCGCCTGCTATCACGGCAAGTTGAAATCGTCCTGTACCGCCGAGACGATCACGGCCGAAGCCGCATTATTTGCCCGCAACGAATACTTGCCCGCCCTGTACAGGGGGCGCGACCTTCCGCAAGCCGACCGCGCGCGCCTGGCTCAGCGCCTTGAGGACCTGACGGGCATTCCCGCCGCATTCTACCTGGCCAACGACCTGCGCATTTCCAAGGAACGCTTCCGCGTCGAACTGCTTCGCAGCGAGGGACAAGTCACCGGGCGTTACGACGCGCGATATGTCGTCAGACGTCCCGACGATGTGGCGACTTTCATGCCGGGCGATCCCGCTTCATCGATTTCAGATGCCTACCAGAATGCCATGCTCAGGTACCTTTCCGCGTCCCTGCACATTCCGGGCGCAGACCGCTACAAGGTGATTGCGCGCTTCGAGGGCGAATGGAGCTACGGCAGCGCAGATTCCCCCTTTGCCGACTGGCCGTTCATGTCGGTCGTGGAAAGGCATGCAGAGACGAACAAGTGCCTGCGCCTTTTCGTCGGCACCGGCATCTACGACACCACGACGACGATCGGCGCTGCGGATTACCTCTTCGCGCAGTCCGGCCTTCCTGAAAGTCGCTATCGCAACGAGCGCTATGTCGGCGGCCACGTGTTCTATTCCGATGACATCAGTCGCGCGCGTTTCCAGTCGGACCTTGCCACCTTCGTGAAGGCGGATACCTGCCGGTGAGCACTCCCGACCACGCCTTGCGCAAGGGGATCGGCCTGTGGGGCGTCGTGTCCATGGGCCTGGGCACCGCCGTTGGCGTATCGATCTTCTCGGCGATTTCACCGGCCACCGCACTTGCCGGGCCCGCGATGCTGCTCGCAGTCCTGGTCGCCGCTCTGCCGATGTACCTGATCGCGGTAAGCTACGCCTTTCTCGGTTCAGCCGACCCGGTTTCGGGCGCAAGTTTCGTCTGGCCCTCTCGCTATCTTCATCCGGCACTCGGCTTCTTCATCGCGTGGATGCGCATCATCGCCAACATGGGGGCGATGGTCGTGCTGGCCCTAGTCCTCGTGCGCTATGTCTCGATGCTTGTCCCCCTACCGGTCAAGCCGACCATGTTCGCAGTGTTGCTCCTCGCGTTGCTTGCCAACCTGTTCGGCGTTCACATCGCGGCCCGCGCGCAGACGCTGATGATCGGCGCGCTCGTCATCCTCTTTGCGCTTTTCACGCTCTGGGGCGGCATCGCCGCTGTTGAACCGGCCCGGCTGGAGCCGTTCCTTCCCCATGGCATCCATGGCGCGATTGCCGCGGCTCCGCTGCTGATGGGGCTGTTCTTCGGCATCGAAGCGGCCACCGAAGCCGGCTCGGAAGTCGCCGAAGGACGCCGCAACATTCCCCTGGGCATTGCCCTTGCCATCGGTTCGGCAACGCTGCTTTACACCGCGGTCGCCTTCGTCTCCCTGACGGTCATGGGTGCCGAGCCGCTTGCAGCAAGCCAGGCGCCGATCCTCGACGTGGCGAAGCGCTTCATGGGACCGCTGGCCGTGCCGGTGATCGTCGTCGCAGCCATCGTGGCGATCGGCACAAGCCTGAACGCCATCTTCACCATGTTCAGCCGCAGCCTCTTCGCGATGGCACAGGCCGGCGTGTTGCCACGAGCCCTGGCCCGCGTACACCCGCGCTGGCACGTGCCCCACATCGCCCTGCTCGCGGTCTTTGCGATAGGATGCGCCGGGCTTCTGCTGCCGATGGAACTGACGTTCCTGTTCCTGGCGGTCAACATTCCCAACCTGGTAAAGTACGCAAGCATCTGCCTTTGCGCCCTGCGCGTCGCACGCGGTCATCCCGAGCTTCATGCCAGCGCCAGCTTCCGCCCTTCGCGCCGACGCATGACTGTGCTTGCCGGAGCAGGTGCGATCTGTGCCGCAGCCCTAGTGATGGTCGGGTTCGAAGCCGACTGGCGGCCCTATGCACTTCTGCTGGTCTGGGGCCTGCTGGGCGCCGCCTGGTACTGGCTGCGGCGCAAGTAAGTCCGGTAAAGAAGGGCTGCCCGAGGCAGCCCCCATCCAATCTCATCTTTTCAGAATGCGAAGTCCTCATGCGCTTCTGCGCCCTGCCCGTGGATTAGCGCCACCGGCTTCGGCGCGATCTGGGGCACGACGATCTTCGGCGCCGCCGCAAAAGGCGTAACGCCCACTTCGCTCCAGATCTCCGAGGGGTAATAGATGGTCCCGCCCTTCACCACCATCGCCATGCGATGCAGCGCGCTCATGTCGGTCAGCGGATTGCCGTCCAGCAGGACGAAATCGGCGTACTTGCCTTTCTCGACAGAACCGAACGCCTGATCGCGGTGTAGGTATCTATCCGCATCCAGCGTCCCGATGCGCAGGACATCTGCAGCCGGAATGCCGGCCTCGGCATAGATCTGCAACTCGCGGTGTACCGAAAGCCCCATGTCGGAATCGGTTCCCGGGAGCAGGGTGACACCGCGCTTGTGCAGGTCGAACAAGAGTGCCTTGATCGTCTCGAATGCGCCGTCGTATTCGGCTGCAACCTGCGGCGAACTGATCGGCGCGATGCCCTGCCGACGAACGCGCTGCATGCCGACCGGAAGATGATCGAAATAGCCGGCGACAGACGGATTGATCTTGCCGTTACGTGCCAGCATCAGCAATTCCAGCGTCACCGCGGTCGGATCGAGCGCGATGTGCTTGGCCTGCATCGTGTCCAGCGTCCGGGCCACCCGCGGCGAATGGAGGTCGAGACCCGCAGTCCGGCGCATGGCCGTCAGCCGCAGGGGCGTGCGCGTATCCTCTTCGGGCTTGAGCACCCAGCCGAGCATCAGTTGGTTGATGTGGGTCACCTCGTCGTAGCCAGCCGCAATCATCGCATCGGCGTTGGTGAATGCGGGAATATGCCCGGTGACGCCAAGGCCGAGCTTCTTGGCCTCCTTCACGACTGCCGGCACCCATTCGGGATGGAAGCTGTTGTAGATCTTGATCTGCCAGTAGCCGCGGGCCCCGTACCAGCGCACGGCGTCCAGTGCCTCGGCCTCGCTGTCGGCGATAAAGCCGTTGCGCGAGGAATAGGGACTGCGGCCTTCCAGAAAGCCATTGCGAATGATGTGCGGTCCGGCCACTTCGCCCTGGTCGATCCGGTCCGTCAGGTCGAGAAGGAAGGCGTTGTCGTTGCCCATGTCGCGGACAGAAGTGACACCCGAGGCGATATAGAGCAGCGCCGACTGCAGGGAGACGTGGGCGTGCATGTCATGCAGGCCGGGAATGACGGTACGGCCTTCGCCCTCCACCAGCGCTTCTTCGGGCGACGGCGGGCTGTCCAGCGGTTCGATCGAGGCGATGCGGCCCTTGAACACCACGACCGAGACCGGCTCACCCAGTGTGCCGCTCGCCGGATCGAAAACCCTCACGTTGCGGATCCGGATCGGCATCCCGTAATTGTGGGCCACCTTCTTCTGGATCGCCGCAAATCGCTCGGCCGACCGCGTGGCCGCGATCGTGCCCAGCTCCTGCGCGGACGACGCAAGGTCTTCCCGCACGGTAACGTGAGTTGGCGAATAGGCAGCGACCAACTGATCCTGATGGTCGAGGAGGATCGCGTCCGGCGTCAGGCCGATACCCTTGACCAGGTAGGACCGGTATTGGGTGCCCCCCAGGGTGACAGGCGCTTCTTCCTCAAGCGACAGCGCGCCCCCCGGGGCCGCCTGCAAGGTATGGTCCGCATCGGCCAGCAGCGCGCGGGCATAGATACCCAACGAGAAAGGGCTGCCTTCCTGCGCGACATAGAGCGTCGGCTCCTTGACCTGCATGGCGCCCTTGCCGGTCGTATCCGTCCAGGTCAGGCGCTTGCCCTTCGCCGCAAAACGCTCGTCTACTTCGTTGCCGAATGTCGAGGTGCCCAGGAGCGTCCAGCCTTGCGGCAATCCCTTGTCGTCCAGCACGATCGTCTCGTGCATGGTGGGCCCGCGCCCATTGCTTTTGACGTCGTGGTCGATGGAAATGGTCTTGCCATCGATGTCGGCATAAACGTGCCCCACGTTTTCGCCGTTATCGATGACGGCAAAGCGCTGCTCCTCTGCATGGAGGGCACCCGCGCTCAGGGCAATAACGGAACAGGCAAGCAGGCGCAGTGCGGCGGGACGGTTGAATTTCATCAGATCGAGTTCCGTTTTGTGTGAGACGTATAGATGTGGGCAGCGGCTGCGAGATCCTGCACGGCATGGCCAAGCGACTTGTAGGCCGTGATCTCCCGATCGTTGCGTCGGCCCGGGACCAGGCCAAGGAGGACTTCGCCGATTTCCGCGACAATGTGGTCATCCCCGACCAGACCGGCAGCCCTGGCGACGAGAAATTCCGCTGCTGCATCCAGCGCCGATGCCCGGCTATCGGCGATGAAGCGGGAAGCCGCGACAAGCGCGCTGTCGACTTCGACGGGGCCCGGGCCACTGGACCCCACGATGTTGACGTGAGTGCCGGGCTGCAGCCACTCACCCAACAAAATGGGCGAGCGCGCTCCAGTCAACGTGCAGATCACGTCCGCCTCGCCCACGGCGGCCTCGGCCTCGCCCGCCGGTTCCACAGGCAAGCGCGAGGACCAGTCGTCGATCACGGCGCCCACCTTTCGCTCGTCACGTCCCCAAATCAGGATTCGCTCGAAATCACGAACCAGCGGCATGGCCTGAAGATGGGAATGAACCTGCCCACCCGTTCCCATTAACAGGAGCACCCTGGAATCGCTGCGGGCCAGCGCCTGGGTCGCCACCGCCGTGGCCGCCGCAGTGCGAATATGGGTGATCTCTTCAGCATCGGCGACACAGACTGGCTTGCCCTCGACCGGCTCGAACATGGTCACGAGGCCGCGATGGCGACGCACGCCGGGATTGTCCGGCTCGGCGAACACGCTGATCATCTTGGCCCCGAACATACCGTCATCCGACAGGGCACCGGGCATCTGCGCGAAAGTTCGCCCTTCGCCCATATGGATCATCGTTCGCAGCAGTTGCCGCGTCTCCCCACGCGAAAGGGCCTTCATGGCTTCACGAACGACGCCGATGCACGAAGGGTAATCGAGCAGGTCGCGCACGTCTTCGGCATCAAAGACCGCCAGTTCGCTGCGTTTCATAGTCCGGGCCGCCTCTCTGGTCCTGGTAGTTTCGTCTCCGAGCATCGGTGATAGCGCCTATCACGGGAATATTTCACGCTTTGTTGCGCTTCCCGCCCGATCCATGGCATGTTCAAGTCAACAAAGACCTTCAGGGAGCATAATCTTGCCTGGCGAATTGGACCGGCTCGACATCAAAATCCTCGATCGCCTGCAGATCGATGCGTCGGAATCTTCGAGCGAAATCGCCGACCGCGTCGGGCTATCGCAGTCACCCTGCTGGCGGCGCATGCAACGCCTGAAGGATGAAGGATACGTCCGGCACACCGTCGCGATTCTCGATCGCGAAAAGTTCGGCGAAAGCATGTTCATCTTCGCCCAGCTCAAGATGTCCCGGCTTTCGGACGAAGATCGCGACCGCTTCGTCCATGCCATAGAGGCAATCCCGGAAATTCTCGAAGCCTACACCCTGTTCGGCGAACTCGACGTCATGCTCAAGGTGCTCGCACCCAACATCGGCTGGTACCAGAATTTTACATTCCGCACCCTGCTGCGCCTGCCCGGCGTCGAGGACGTACGCTCAACCGCGACGCTGTCGGAACTCAAGTGCACACACCGTCTGCCCCTGCCCTCGCTACCCGCGTGATGTGCGCATAATTCATGCACAGGTCGAGAGAATCGGGGAGCAGTTTGCACAGACCGTTGGCCACCCGGCCTGATAGCCTGCCTCGATGAAATCGCTTAGCTACAGCCTCGTCGCACTCACCGCCGGTCTGCTGACCGCAACGCCCGTTTGCACGGTCCGTGCTGCGGAGGCACCGGATCTCTCGATCTGGCTTGCGCCAATCGCGGACGAGAACGGTGCCTTGACCCGGCTCGACGTTGCCATCCGGTTCGAGGATCCGCCGCAGGACGCGGCGCTGGCAAGCATGGCAGTCACCGCGAACACGGTAGAGACCTCGGCCAACGCGATCGCAGCGCTTGCCTTCAGCGACGCGCGCGGCCTTGTCCCTGTCGTAGCGCATGACAGCAAGCTGGACGCAGACAACACGCAGCGCACGTGGCTGGCGCAGCGCGCGATCTCAGGTCCTGTGACAATTGCCTATCGCGTCCTCATCGATCCCCAGCAGCCGGAACAGGCGCGACCGCAATACGAGCTGCGCGCCAGCGATGGGGGTCTGTCAGGAGGCGGTAATGCCTTCCTGGCCCTGCCGGCAGACGAGATTGCGCGAAACGTGTCCGTGCACTGGGACCTTTCGCGCGCCGGCGCCGGAGCCAAAGGTGTGTCCAGCCTCGGCCCGGGAGACAGTCGCTCCAGCAAGCCATGGAGCGTCGAGGAGATCGCATCGAGCTATTACATGGCGGGAAAGGTCGGCACGTTCTCCCGCGGCGCATTCTTCGGCACCTGGCAGGGACAATTCGGCTTCGACGGTACCGAGCTGATGGGCTGGGCTGCCCGCCTGCAGCAATTCTACGGGGACTTCTTCGATCAGCGGCCGGCCAGCTTCGGGGTCTTTGCGCGTACCAACCGACTGAACCCCGGCAGCGGCATCGGACTGACCGACAGCTTTGCCTTCACCTTCAGTGACAAGACGACGCTGGAGGATCTGGAAAGCCTGCTAGCACACGAGATGGTCCATTCATGGATCAACTCCCTAAGCAACTCGATGGATGCTCCCGGCGGACTTGCGCTCTCCTGGTTCGGTGAAGGGCTGGCCGTCCATTACCAGCGCATGTTGCCTTACCGGGCCGGACTGATCGGCAGGCAGGCCTTCCTTGACGATCTCAACGCCACGGCGGCGCGCTACTACACCAATGCCCTGATCGACACGCCCAACGACGAGATACCCGCCGGCTTTTGGAAGGACACCCGGATACGTGTGCTGCCCTATGATCGCGGTTCCCTCTATTTCGCAACGGTGGATGCCCAGATAAGGGCCGCTTCGCAGGGCAAACGCTCCTTGGACGACATCGTCCGCAAGATGCTGGCCGTGCGCCGCGCCGGTCACCCCATGGACATGGCGCTTTGGAAAGAGCTGATGGGCCAGGAACTGGGGACGCAGGGCCTGTCGCAGTTCGATGCGATGCTGGGCGGAGCTGGCGTGCTGCCACCCTCTGACGCTTTCGGCCCGTGCTTCGAACGTGTGACGAAACCCTTGCGCCGTTTCGATCTCGGGTTCGATCCGCTGATCCTGACAACTCCGGATCGCATTGTCAGCGGCCTGAAGCCGGGATCGGCGGCAGAGGCAGCCGGGCTGCGCAACGGCGACAGGATACGCAATCGCTTTCCGCAGGACGCCATGCAAGCGGATCAGAATGCGACTTTGACCCTGCAGATTGAGCGGGACGGCAGGCAATTCGAAGTGACCTACATGCCGCGCGGGGAAACGGTCGAAGCCTATCAATGGCAAGCGAAACCGGCCTGTCCTTCAGATTGACCCGAACAGGCTAGAACTGCACATCGATGGTCAAGGTGTCCGTGTAGGTCCCGGGAGGCGGGGTCGACTGGCCGCTCAGGATTTCCGCTCGGTAGGTATAGGTCTGATCCGTGGTTCCGGTATAAGTCCCGGCATTGGTCGTCGCCTCCGCACTGCTGCGACGTTCCGTGCCCAGGTGTCCCCAGCGGCCGGTTGAACCTTGCGGGTAGTAGATCTCGTAGGCGATGTAGTTACCGGCATTTCCAAGGCGCCGGCTGCCAGAGTAGTTCTGCCCGTCATCGATGCCCACGGTATAGGACGCATCCTTGCTGCAGCGGATGGTGATGGTCTGGGCGACCGGATCGAAACTGCCGACAAAGGCCGCGCTTCCGAAATCGGCAGTGGGCGCGGACAGGGTGCAGTCTGCACTGACCGTCATGCCCACGATGACCGTGCTCGAAGTCGCTCCATCGTCGTAAATGCATAGCGTGGCTGCGCCGGCCGAACACAGGTGCCACGTCCAGTCGATGGAGATCGTGCCGGTATAGGTCCCTGCGGCCACCTGGGTTCCGGGCTGCGTGCGAATATGGATCGGCAGGGTACCGCCGGTCGCGTTGAACAGGCCGAGGATGCCGAGGAACGTCGTACTGCTCCATGTAATCGAGCCGCCCACCGCATAAGTCGCACTGCAAGAGGAGTCCTTGCAGATATCGTAGCGAATGTAATCCCCGGTCGCGGCATCGTGAAGTCGCGGCTGCGTGCCCTGACTGTTGGTCGCGCTGGCGATCGTCGCCGTGATCGTATTGGTAGAGGCGATCGAAAGGAGGCTTCCGGTGCACGAGAACCCGGTCGCTCCGCCTGCCGTCTGTGCGCTGGCCGCGACAGTAAAGGAACTCGCGCTACCGAGGTTGACCGAACCCGACGCTGCCGAGCAGGCAGCGCGCGCCGGGTTCGGAACGACAAACCAGAACAGGAAGGCAAACAGCGCAAGGCCGATCCGCCTTGAAGGGCGCAAGGCGTCTATCGACATGGCAATGGTCCCACGCGGTCCACCCCGGGGTCCTTGGCAAGGTATTCGAACGCCACCTGACAGCGTGTGCCGTCCGCCTTCATGACAGAGAGCCGATTGTCGTCTTGCAGATTCTCAAGGTAGGCCCGGCCATCGAAACCGACCCAGGTCTCCTCTCCACTTGCCGAGGTGACCTTCGATCCTGCCGGAAGCGGTGCGCCGTCCTCCCCGACCAGCAGAACATGGGCAGCCCTGCTCCTTGAAACCGGGAAATGCAGGAGACGGCCGCTGCCGTTCTTCACGGCGGAACGCTGTCGCGTGAACGGCACCTGCACATCGGCTGGCAGGTCGCGCGCATCGATGGCAAAGCTGGCGGCATAGTATGACGGAACGCGCGCAATGAGCAGGTGCCCCTTGGCGTCGGTCGTGCCGACCTTCTGGTTTTCGTAATGAACGGGCACGCCCGCCACCCCGTCGGTGGAAACGAGGGCAAAGGCGTCATTGATGCGATTGGCCGCGAAGATGCCGCCATCCATCATCACCAGAGAACCGGAAAGCTCGCCCCAACCGGTCGTCTGCGTCCCCGTACCGAATGCCCCAGCCTGCACTTGCAGGGCACTGTTGCGCCACGTGAGGTCCCCGCGATAGCGATCGCGCTCGCCGCTCGCATGGGAGGCGCCGGCCGACCACCCCAGCCCCCCTTCGCTCGGCACCGCCCTGCCGTAGTCAAGCACGGCGCGCGCATTGCCGCGCGGCGTCCTCTCGATCCCGGCGACTGCGCTTCCTTGTCGCCCAAGCGGAACCACCCATTGCGCCATGGCGCTGGTCGTCCCACGCTCGATGTCACGCACTGCAGACAGATGCAGGCTGCTGCGGCCCCAGAGAGACTTGTAATAGGACAGGTTCGCGAGCCGGAAGCGCTGATCCCCCTGACGCGTTTCGACATAGCTCGCAGCCAGGTTGCCCAGTTCCCTGCCCAGTATGACGTTCGCCTGCGCCTGCCACTGGCGGGAAGGCAAACGATAGTCCCTGGCTGCAACACTCGAGAGGTCGGTATAATCCGGGCTCCGCCGCACGGCTCTGGCCATCAGGTTAAAGCCGCGCCCGGTGTATTGGTAGCCCAGTGCCACTTGGCTGCCGTCACGCCCGTACTGGCGACTGGCACTGGCCGAGGCATCGACAACGCCCAGATTGCCAAGTTTCAGTACGCCGCCGAAGCCAAGCAGACGGTGATCGCCGGCAGCCTCTAGCGATGCCTCGATAGTCATGAACCGGGTAAGGCCGAACCGCCCGGATGCTGAAGCGGCCCATTCGCCGTAGCCTGTACGGCTCGTTCCGAAGTCCCGGCGCAGCCTGCCCAGAGAGAACGCATAATCGGCCAGTCCCGGCCGCAACAAGGTGGTCGCGACATAGAAGGATGCGGACGTCTGCACCTGCCTGCCTTGCGCATCGGTAGTGACGACGGTCGCTTCACCTGCGCCGTTCACGTACGGCAGTTCGTCGACCACGAATGGCCCCGGCTCCACCGTCGTCGCTGCCGCGCGGTAGCCGTTGACGAAAAGCTCCAGCGCGCTCGGTACCGCCGCCGTACCGGCGAAACCGGGAAGCGGGTATGTGACGACGTCTGGCCTGACGCTGAAATCGCGCGAAACCTGCGCGCCCGCCATCCTGACCGGGTTCGTCCAAGGTAGCGTGCGGGTAACCAGATCCCCCGCTTCATATGTCCGGATCGCCCCGTCATCGACGTATGTCCAGCGCGTCTCATATCGCAGGTAGCGCTTTGCCCCACCGGACGTATCGAACCAAATACTCCCGGTATTGCTGAGAATGCCCAGCCCCCCGAACAGGCGCTGTTCGCTCCACAGCGAGCCATGGGTGTCCTGCCCCGAATGCGCGACGTAGAGATCGTAATTGATCAGAACGCCGAAATCGCTCTTCGGAAGGATACGACTGCGCTTGGCGGCAATGGCCAGACGGCTGCCCTCAAGCCACTGCGGCGGCACCGTCAGCAGGAGCTTCTGGTCCGCTTCGGTATACTTGGCAGTCATTCCCGCCTGAGCCGAAAGATCGACCGTGGAATCGATCGACCAATCGCGGTCAATGCCCGCCTCGCGCAAATCCCGCGCGGCCACAGAAAGATGTCCATCCTGCAAGGTGACGGGGATCAGACGGTTCGCTGTCCGGCCATTCACCACCAGTTCGAGCCGCAGCTGCAGGGCCGGCGAAACATCTGCACCGCGTGTCATCTGCGCGGGCGCATCATCGGCATGGGCCGACGTCGGAGTGAACGCGGAGAAACCCGCGACCAGCGCCAGCAGGAACTTCGGCGCCCGCCATCTAAATCGGCTTGCAGGCACCAAGCGCCACCTGCTTCGCATCGCCGTTGACCTTGGCACGCAATGCACCGGTCGTAGCCGGCTTGCCCGGAACGGCCCACTCCATGGTGCTGCCTGCCAGTACATAGCCAAGAAGCCCCGGCGCGATCGGCACGGTTTCCTGACCCGCATCGAGTACGGCGTCAGCCAGTCTGGCGTGCATCGACCCGGAGTTGGCCAGCTGCACCGTCCGCCCCTGATCGATCAGACGACAGCTCACCTGCGGCATGGCGGGTTCCCGCTTGTCCTTGCCCTTCTCCGGGGCCAAGAAAAGCGGGATAGAATAGCGCATGCGAAAGCGCAGCGCGGTTGCGGTCTGCATTTCCTCGGGCCGGTCGGCGACGGCAGGGATTTCATCGACGATGACCCGGTAAGCTCTCTCCCTGTCCCGTGGCAGCGGCTCACCAGCCACTAGGCGGACGAGCTGGCGCACGCCCGGACCGACCTTGACCATCGGCGGGCTGGCCAGGACTTCATCCTGATCGGAATGGACGTCGCTTCCCGCTTCCTGCGTCCAGCGCATGACACGGATCTGCAGGACGACATCGGCCGCCCCACGATTCTCCAGCCAGAGTTCGGTACCACCGCGTCCCTCACCAATGACCGGATCGATCGGCCAGATCATGACGGTCGCGGCCGGGGCCCGCAGCGGCAGAACCGCAAGGGCTGACGCAACGAGGAATGCCGCAAAGCCTTTTGGTGATTTTGCCTCTCCCATGGCCATCACCAGCTCAGCGTCAGGACGACAGTGTCGGAGTAGGTGTCCGGCGGTTTGTCGCCGCTCAACACCACCCTTCCGTAGATGGGCAAAGCGATTGCTTCCGGATCGGCGAATGTGATCGCATAAGCCTGATCGATCTGCATCTCGTTCGAGAAGGCAGGGTCCCGGTAAAGCCGGTAGGGTAGCAGATCGCTGCTCCCGGCTGCCTGCATGTTGCGCGTGGCAGACCCATGCTGGCCTGCCCCCAACGCCATCGACAGCGCAATACCGGGCGTGCAGCTCAACGTCAGCCCGGCATCAGCGGCAATGGCTGCAGATGCGGTATCGGTGGAGAGCGACGAATGGGTTCCGAAATCGAGCTGGCCGTATCGCCCGAGCACTTCGCCGTTCGATGCAAGGGCACCGTTGATCTCGCAGCCCGAGACGACCGTGGCCGAAACCTGGAAAGTGGTGGTGGTGTCCGCCATGGCCGGAGTGGATAGAACGGCCGCCAGTCCGGCCCCCATTCGTGATGCGCGGTGCCATCGATATCCCATGCTCCGCTCTCCCGCTTCAGAAGGTCAGCGTCACCGAAATCGTATCGGTGTAGGTGCCCGGCGAGAGCCCGGTGACACCCACCGCGCGGCCATAGATCGGCACCGTCTGTGCGGTACCGTCGCCGGTGACGGACAGCGTCGATCCATTGTTGAGGACGGTACTGAACCCGGCATCGGAATAGATGTCGTAAGGTATGTAGACCGAGCCATTGGCCAGGGCCCTGCCGCCGCCGGCTACCGCAGCGTCGTTCGCGCCGCTGTCGATGGTTATCGTGGCATCGGAGCCGGGAGAGCATTGCACCGAAATGTTTCCGGATCCATTGCCGTCGACCTGGGCGTCGGTTGATGTAAAAAAGGTACTGACCGACCCGAAATCGAGCGATCCGAAATCGACATTGCTTGTCGCCGTATCGCCATTGACTGCACAAGCCGCCACAAGGGTTATCGTGGCGTCGATCGTTCCGGTAACCGTTTGGGCATAAGCCAGCTGAAAGGGGGACAGAGCGGCGAGCAGCAGCACGGGGACCGCGCCATATCTGGACTTGAACCTACGTATCATAAGCAGACACCTCGAGTTCTTGTCCTACGAGTGTCTTCTTTAGGTAAATAAACTTTGGTAAATTCGCGGATTACAATTCTGTAATAGGATCGATATAACTGATTACATTACTTATTTATGGAAATTTAGAAGGAAAAAACAGTCAAGAATCGAACTCTGTGAAATTGCGGTTGGTCTCAACGTTAACTAGTGCTCTCAACCAGGTACGTCGGGAAGCACGCAGATGCAGATCCCGCAATCAAGCACGATGAAGCAATGACTGGATCATGGCGCCAAGCCGGACAAGCTATTCGGGCGACAGTTTGGGGCCCATGGTCGCAGGATCGCCGGTGCCTTCCTCGACATCCTTGACGGGAGGCTCGACGCGGATCTCCACCCTCCGGTTGCGCGCACGCCCCTTTGGATCATCCGATCCGTCAAGCTTGCGATTGGGCGCAATCGGTCGGCTTTCCCCAAGAGGGATGACCGTCAGGCGTCCGCCATCCACACCCTTCCTCTCCAGATGATCGCGCACGGCCTCCGCCCGCTTCTTCGAAGCTGCGAGGTTGGCCTCGTCGCTGCCACGGGAATCGGTATGTCCCCAGATCGTGACGGCGCCGCCTGCCTTGAAAGTCGGATTGTCGATAAGCTCGTCGATGGCGGCCAGCCCCGTTTCGTCCGGCTCTTTCCCTTGATCGGGAAAGCGTACTGTAACCGTCACGGGCTGCAGCGAAGGCGCGGTATCCGGCAAGGGGCCAACGTCGGGGCGAAGGATCGATTTCTTCGGCGCGACGTCCACGACAGGGGAGCTGTCCTGCACCGCAATGCCGGGCGCCTCGATGGCCGCAGAACCTGTCTCTTCGGGCAAGCCAGGCTGGTCGGAACCGCTACAAGCCGAAAGCGGCAGGACCAGAGCCGCAGTAAAAAACCGAGCCGGTCTGCCGACCCTGACACGCGGGAGCATCATGCGCTTGCCTCTTCTGTCTGTGTTGTCTGACCGGAAGGCGATGCTTCCGGATGGCGCGAAGGGGCGTAGGACACGATAACGTCACCCGGCTCGGCCGCCGGACGTGAAGCATGGGTGAAAAAGCGGATCTTCCCATCCTTGCGGTATAGGAACAGCATATCCCCTCCTTCTGGCAACACCGCGCGGGCGTCCGAGAAATCGAACCGATCGCTGATCTTGGTCTTGCGGAAAGTCCATCCCGCCTGCTCACGCGCGATGATGTCCTCTACACCGAGCCCTGACGCGAACATCGCGCGGCCCTGCAGGGCTTCAGGAAGGCTGCGGTGATCCTCGTCGTCGCCCATCCCGCCCAGCTGATAGACGGAATCCCGCCCGAAATCGGGTGCGAACTCGTTGCAGACCAGCGCGTTGTAGGCCTCGTTCTGCGAGATCGCGACCAGAACCTGGAACTGCGTGAGATCGAGCCGTTCCTCGGTGGACTCCGCAAGTATCTCACCGTGATAGGTGGGAATGCCTGCCTGCCGGGTGGCAGAAAGGCGCTGCCAGCTCGTGTCGCAAATCGTGACCGGCAATTCGAGCGAGCGCACCTGCTCGGCCAGAGCCAGGCTCCACGGGGTACTGCCGACGATCAGCAATCCCTTGCGCTGCACGCCCGTCACCTTCAGCCAGCGCGCGACATGCCGGACGCTGAACCCGTGGGCAACGATGGTCGCGACGACCACGGCGAAAGACAATGCCACCAGAATGCTGCCATCGGCATAGCCCAGTTTGCCAAGGCGCAGGGCGAAAAGGCCGGCGATCGCCACGGCGACGACACCGCGCGGAGCGATCCATGCCAGCAGCAGGCGCTCGTTCCAGGGCAACCGGCTGAAGGCCAGGCTGAGCAGCACCGTCACCGGCCGCACGATGAAAAGCAGGGCAATGAGGAAGGCGATGAAGCGCCACTCGAACGGGCGCAGCACTTCCAGATCCAGCGATGCCGAAAGCAGCACGAAAACGCCGGAAATCAGCAGGACCGTGACGTTCTCCTTGAAAGGATGAATGTCCCGCAGGCTGTCGAGCCGCATGTTCGCGATCGCAACGCCCATGACCGTTACCGCTAGCAGGCCGGTCTCCTGCTGGATGGCGTTCGACAGCACGAAAGTGCTGATCACGGCCACCAGCAGCACCGGAGCCTTGAGGTATTCCGGCACTTGGCCGCGCGGGAAGGACCAGGCGATCAGACGCGCCACCGCATAGCCGATCAATCCGGCCACAACAGCGGCAGCCAACAGCGAGACGACGACGGCGATCAGCGTCCCCCCGGCTTCTGCCCGCCGCAGGTACTCGTAAGTGATGACTGCGCAGAGCGCCCCGATCGGATCGTTGACGATCGCTTCCCACTTGAGGATGGCCCGCGGGCGCGGTGCGACATTGCTCTGTCGCAGCAGCGGCAGGACGACCGTGGGCCCCGTCACGACGAGAATGCCGGCAAAAAGGATGGCCACGGGCCAGACCAGTCCGGCAAGGTAGTAGCAGGC
Organism: Novosphingobium sp. KN65.2; assembly: GCF_001368935.1. Classification (NCBI taxonomy): domain Bacteria; kingdom Pseudomonadati; phylum Pseudomonadota; class Alphaproteobacteria; order Sphingomonadales; family Sphingomonadaceae; genus Novosphingobium; species Novosphingobium sp. KN65.2. Next base: position 15,569 of record NZ_CCBH010000141.1, on the reverse strand, counting down.
AATGGCGCCGAGACCCCAGCCGACCGGCACGCCGATCAGGACTAAACGCGTCACCGCGCCCTCGGTCTTGCGCAATTCCCGAAAATTGAGGTTGAGACCGCCCTCGAACAGGATCAGCGCAACCGCGACGGAGATCATCGGCTCCAGCAGTTCCCCGAAGGTCTGCTCCGGCAAGATGAGGCCGGTGACCGGACCTGCGATGACACCAGCGAAAAGCATCAGCGCAATTGCCGGCCACCCCGTGCGCCACGCGATCCACTGCGCCCCGATCCCGAGAACGCCGATCAGTGCAAAAACAAGGGCCTGGTGCTCCATAAGGAGGGCATACTCCACGTTGTCCGCATTGTTAAATGCCCGGGCCGCGGGATCGTTCATCCGAAATCGAGCAGGTCTCGACTTCGGCGCACGCAGGTCAGGTGGTGGAGGCTCTTTCCGCCCGCGCATCCTTCAGGATCGCTAGCGCTTCGCGAATGACGTAAAGACCGATTCCCGCGCCAACGACGAGATCGAAGTAGCGTATGCCCGTCACCACGACGGCCAGCCCCGAAAGGATCACGGCCACGTTGGCCACGACGTCCGCCCTCGTAAAGATCCAGGCGGCACGCAGATGCACCTCGCTATTGCGCTGATGGGCGAGGAGGCGCAGGACGATCACGTTCACGGCAAGTGCGGGAAGGGAAACGGCCATCATCCACAGGCCTTCGGGCGCTTCGCCCACCTGGAAGCGGCGCACGACTTCCCAGAGCAGGCCGACGCCGAGAGACAGCAGCAGGACACCGCTCAGCGTCGCCGCATTGATCTTGAAACGCGGGCTACGTCCAATTGCCGCAAGCGCAATCGCATAGACAGTTGCGTCGGAAAGCATGTCGAGACCGTCGGCCAGAACGGCTGTCGAACCTATCAGCAGGCCGGTGGTCACTTCAGCCACGAACATCGCGGCATTCAGGGCAAGGGCCAGCCACAGCACGCGTTGCTGGGCCCGTGTTTCAACCGCAGTAGGTTCGCATCCGCATCCTGCCATGCCCCATGTCTAGCGCGGCGGTCGAGCCAAGGCAAAGCCCCACGCCACTGGAAGGCATGGAAACAATACTTCATTTTAATATTATTATCATCCAAATCATCGTGAAATATAAATTACCGATGCGAAATTGTTGCGATTTCAAACCAACGTTGTGAAGATTTAATCCGATAATTTTCGTGCGAGAATTTTATGGTATTGTTGAGCGTTCCATGCTACAAAACCGCACGTCGAATTTGCGACGGGTTTCGACAATTCTGGTTTTTGAGCCGGCACCTGCCTTGGCAATTTTCCCATCTGAGACGATTTCCCTTTCTCTGACGATTTGACGTGATCCGGTTGCACGCGTTGTGCGCCGGGAACATCGTTTCTTGAAAGGAAACACCAATGCCCATCGGGACCGTAAAATTCTTCAACACTGACAAGGGCTTCGGCTTCATTTCCCCCGACAATGGCGGCGATGACAGCTTCGTCCACGTGTCTGCGGTTCAGGCAGCAGGTATGCACACGCTCGAAAAGAACCAGCGCATTTCCTACGAAGTTGAAGTCGGCCGCAACGGCAAGGCTTCGGCAACGAACCTTCGCGAGGCCTGATCGCGCGAAGTGCAGGGCTGTCCCCGGACAGCCCTGACATTCTCATACTTTGTGAAATCTGGCGGAGAGACCCTCATATGAGCCTGACCCGCACCTTCTGCGACGAAAGAGTCCGCGCTGCGACAATCGCCGCCGACCAATCCAGCCTCGACAACGTTCGCGAACGCGAGTTGCGCTCGGCTGCCGCCTGGCAGGCGATGTCCGACAGGATCCGCAAGCTTGAGGCCACACGGTCCGCCAGGGAACGTGCCCAACTTGAAGCCAGGGAAACCGCGCAATCCGAAGAGGATTCGCAGGAAGCCCGGATCGCCGAAAACTGACAACGCAGGAGACAGGCGCTTTGCCTCTCCTGCGATGCAGCTAATTGAATTTCATGGAAATCCCAGGCCGGGCAGCGCCCGACCTGTAAAGCGTGTCAGTCCACCATGGCCGCGACGAGGAGCTTCAGCTCCTGCGCGGAAAGTGAGCTGCGCGTCTTCTCAAGCGTATGCTTGATGGAAAAGGGCAGCTTTTCGCTGCCGTTCTTCTTGTGGGGACGCCCAAATGCGTCCGAAATGGTATTGATCATCAATTCCTCTGACAGCGGCCGCAGCCGCATCCCTTATTGTTATCTGGTTACCTCTTGAAATTGCCACGTCCCTTGCCCGGCCCCGGTTGTCCGGGAGAACGCTCACGGAACACGATACGTCCCTTGCTGAGATCGTAAGGCGTCATTTCAACGTGAACGCGGTCTCCGGCCACCGTGCGGATCCTGAACTTGCGCATCTTGCCCGCCGTGTAGGCGATGATCCGATGCTCATTGTCCAGAAGTACGGCGAAACGTCCATCGGGAAGTACTTCCTCGACCGAACCTTCCATTGTCAGTAATTCTTCTTTGGCCACTTCAATAAATCCTGAAAAAGCGTTGCCCAGCCCCGATGCTTGAATGCAATCCGGGAAATGATTGCCAGGAAGCTGAAAAGGAAATCGAGATTGCAGCCGAAGCTGGAAATTATCTCGCCATGGAGCGACGTAGCGAAAGCCATATAGAGCTTTCTTTCTCAAATTTCAAGACAACGAAATTTTATGCTCCACTAGCCATCGCAGCGCTTTTAGATTACAGTAGATTTATCGCCGGCCCCGTTATGCAAATCGGTGACTGAGAGACCATCGCGCTCCCGCATGAAGGAGAGCAGTCTTGGACCTCAATCAGCTTCTGTATCATCACCAAATTGCACTCATGCGCAAAGTGGATGACGAAGCGCCCCAGCATTGCGGATCGCGTTTCGACCTCGTCTCTCACTACGAAAGGCGCATCAGCAAACTGCGGCAAGAAATGGGGACCACGCAGTATCCTTACTGGCCCGACGGTCAGGCGCAGCTGTGACCTCCAACCGCGTTGTCCGCGACCCTCCATCGCGCTGCGGCAGGCAATGGACCAACCCGCCCAGATCTTCGGTGCAATGGAAACGTCGCAGCGAAGTCTATGGCCTGGCCTTCCACCTTCTGGGAGGCGCAAGACCTGCCTCACATTTCCTGGGTGCGCACGATGCCGCGTTCCCGGGCACACTGCTTTCGGTCGCCATGGGCTCAGCCCACGGCCAACTGATGGTCAGCAAGCTTGTCCGCCGCCTCGCCAGCCAGTCCTTCTGAGCCGGTTGAGAAGCCCGAATTTCCTGTCCAGATGCCAGCGCCTGCATTGCGCAGTGGAGAGAAACCGCTAGGCTGCAGCGCAAACGACGTAGAATGAGGCCGCGAGCCTCCCAGAAAGTTACCTGAATGAGTTCAAATCCCGAGACCCATGCCGGCCCGATGGTGCGCATCCAGCAAAACCTGCTGGCGCGCTCGGAGCGGCGCATCCTGCAATGGCTTTGCGCGCGCATGCCGAGCTGGATCACGCCCGATATTCTAACAGCGCTGGGCATTGTCGGCGCAGTCATGACCTTCGCCGGCTACGCCGCCAGCAACTGGGCATGGCAGTGGCTGTGGCTTTCGATTGCCGGCTACGTGGTGCAATGGTTCGGGGATTCGATGGACGGCAGCCTTGCCCGCTTCCGCAAGATCGAAAGACCGGCATACGGCTATTTCATCGATCACAGCTGCGACGGGCTGACCACCGTGCTGATCGTCTGGGGTCTTGGGGCCAGTCCCTACATCGCCATGGACATCGCGACCGTGGCGCTGGTGGGTTATCTCCTGCTCTCGATCCACGCCTATCTGGCAGCGCGGGTGATTGGCGAGTTCAAGCTGTCCTACCTCTCTGCCGGGCCGACCGAACTGCGCTTCATGCTGATCGGCCTCACGCTCATGATGATGGTGCTGGGCAGCGGCAAGGGCGTGTTCGGCACCACATCGGGCTTCGATGTCTTTGTTGGCGCCGTCGGAACGATCCTGATGATCCTTTTCATCATCCAGACGCTGGTAACAGGCCGTCGCCTTGCGGTAGAAGCCCGCTAGACGATCCGGCTCACCCCATCCCGACGTGGTCTTCGCGGTGCGCCGCGCGCCGCTTGTCGTCGCGCCAGCTCCAGACCGCAATGCAACCCCAGGCGAGACAGTAGAGCGCGCCCAGCCCCAGCACGAGTTCACCAGGAACGGGTCCGATGGCTGACCGCTGCGCGAGTTGGGACACATGCTCGATCGGAGTCGGATGGACGACGATCTTGCTGACAAAGGCCGTCGTCTGGATGAGCAGGATCCAGAAGTAGTTGCGCCTTATCCGCCTGCCGATCGCGACCTGCAGCGGGATATGATAGCGCGGGCGCAGGTAGTCACGGGCAAGCGTCTGCTGCCAGTCCCCCTCGTGCCGCGCATCATCGCCGTTGAGAAAACTGGCGAAGAAGTGCGTCTCCATCCAGCGGCAACGGGCCCGCCAGACATTGAAGTAACGATAACGGCGCGCTTCGAGCAGCAAGAAGAACAGGATCAGGATGCCTGCCAACAATAGCGGCAGAGGCGAAGCGTCGGGCGAGGCGAAAGTGATGGAAAGTGCAATCCCCAAGGTCACCACCGACCAATTCGTGGTGGTATCCAGCCGGGTTCGCCAGACTGCCGACCGGTACACCTCTCCGCGATAGAGGTGCGCGATCGCGCCGATCTTTGCAGCACCCAGGTCAGGCGCTTCTTCGGCCTGCAGGGTCATGTCGTCTCTCCTGCATTTCCGGCGACTTTTGTCGCTGGGAAGAAACTCGACCCTTGCCGCGGCGATGTCAATTCTACCGCCGGAGTGCGCCCCGACCGATCACACGCCCTTGCCCAGTTCGGAGGAAAGCACGTCGTGCCACAGGCCAAGGCGCGTCCGGCGCATCTCGGACTTCATGGCCGGCCTGAAGACCGTCACTTCGGGACGCATCCTCGCGGCCTCTTCCAGCCCGCCGTAGATACCGCAGCCCACGCTCGCCAACATGGCCGCTCCCAACGCGGTCGTTTCCACATCGAGCGGCCTTTCAACCTGAAGATCAAGGATGTCGGCAAGATCCTGCGCGATCCAGTCGTTAGCGCTCATGCCCCCGTCGAGACGCAGGTTCAGCCATGCGGCACCATCACCATCGAAAGCCACTTTCAGGTCATGCATCTGGTGCGCCATGGCCTCCAGCGCAGCACGCACGATATGCGCCCGCCCCGTACCATGAGTCAGTCCCGCAATGACCCCGCGCGCTTCGGCGCGCCAGTGCGGGGCGCCAAGACCCGACAGGGCGGGCAGAATGCACACGCCCCCGCTGTCCGCGATCGAGCGGGCGAGACTTTCCGTTTCGCAGGCAGTTCCGACCATGCACAGCTCATCGCGCAGCCACTTGACCAGACTGCCTGCAACGAAGACCGACCCTTCCAGTGCAAAGCTGCGCTGCCCGCCGATCTGGGCGAGCACAGTGCTCACCAGTCTGTGGCTCGAGAGCCTTGGCGTCGTGCCGGTATTGGCAAGGACGAAGGCGCCTGTTCCCAGCGTGGCCTTCACATCGCCGGGGGAGAGGCAGTTCTGCCCGATCGTCGCCGCCTGCTGGTCTCCGGCGAGCCCGCAGATGGCAATCGATCCCCCGAACAGCTCGGGGCTCGTCCTCTCGAATTCTCCGGCATTGTCGACGATTTCGGGCAAGCTGGCGCGCGATATACCATGAAGCGCCAGCAGTTCGTCATCCCAGCCCACGCCTTCCAATGGCATGAGCATGGTCCGGCTGGCATTGCTGGCATCGGTGATATGCAGACCCCGGGTAAGCTTCCACACCAACCAGCTCTCGACGGTCCCGAAGGCCAGCCTGTCCCCGAGTTCGCGAGCCGCTGGCACGTGTTCGAGGATCCAGCTCATCTTGGTCGCGGAAAAATACGGATCGAGCATGAGCCCGGTCCGTGCGCCGATCATCTTCTCGTGGCCAGCCTCGCGCAGTTCCTGGCAGCGGTCCGCGGTGCGACGGTCCTGCCAAACGATCGCTCGCGTGACCGGATTGCCGCTCTGGCGATCCCAGGCAACGACAGTTTCACGCTGGTTGGTGATGCCGATGGCAGCAATCCGGTCCGCGCCCCCTGCCCGCGCGACCATTTCCTGGGCGCACGCGAGTGTCTTCTCCCAGATCTCGTTCGCATCGTGCTCGACGTAGCCGGGCGCGGGATAGTGCTGTGTCAGTTCAGACTGGGACACGCCCAGTATCTTGCCGTCGGCAGAGTACAATATGGCTCTGGTCGAGGTCGTTCCTTCATCGAGGACCAGAATGGGGCGCTCTTGCACCGTGTCTCTCCCTTAAATTCAATCCGTCGCAGCCCGTGTCCCAATGCCTGCATGGGCGAGCGCAAGCCAAACTCAAGCAGGCGTCAGTTCCGCAAGATATTGCTGTAATTTCTCGGTCTGCTCCGAGGTCAAACGCAGGCCCAGCTTGGTGCGGCGCCAGAGCAGGTCATCCGCGCTGCGACACCATTCGAACTGTACTAGGTATCGAACCTCGCATTCGGTCAGCCCGTGTCCGAAGTGCATGCCACAGTCGGCGAGCGTCCTCGCATTGCCGAAGATGTCGGAGATCAGCGTCCCGTAATTGCGCAGGAGACGATGCAGCCAGGCAGGCTCGAGAAACGGATAGCGGGCCGCGTAGTCTTCGAACATTCCGGGCAATTCATCGGCAGAGAAGTTCCCGCCGGGTAGCGGCGCCTTGTCGGTCCAGTGCCTGTCCGCCAATTGCGGCATTCGCCCGCCCAGCAGGTCGACGGCTTCCTGCGCCAGATGCCGGTAGGTCGTGATCTTGCCGCCCATTACCGAGAGCAGCGGCGCCCCCTCGGCCCTGTCGGTCAGTTCCAGGGTATAGCCGCGTGTCGCTGCTTCGGGCTTGCCCGAACCGTCGTCGATGAGCGGCCGCACGCCCGAATAGGTCCACACGACATCGCCGGGTGTCACCGGTTCGCGGAAGTAGTGGCTCGCCCCCTCGCACAAGTAGGCGATCTCCTCCTCGCTGGCCCGAACGTCCTCGAGACTTCCGTGATGGTCACGGTCGGTCGTGCCGATCAGCGTGAAGTCCTGCTCGTAGGGGATGGCGAAGAATATCCGCCCGTCCGGAAGCTGGAAGAAATAAGCGAATTCGTGCTCGAACTTGCGCGGAACGACGATGTGCGACCCACGCACGAGCCGCATGCGCCGTTCGGACTGTTCACCGGCCTGGCCCAGGAGGTCAAGAACTGCGGGACCGGCCGCATTGACGACCGCTCGTGCCCGGAAAGTCTTGCCGTCTGCTTCGATGCGCCAGCCTTCCCCTTCACGGCACAGCACCTCGACCCGGGCGCGCGTATGGACCTCCGCGCCATGGTCTGCCGCATCTCGCGCATTGAGGACCACCAGCCGGGCATCGTCCACCCAGCAATCGGAATAAACGTAAGCGTGGTTGAATTCGTCCTTGAGCGGCTTGCCGCCCGGATGCCTCGACAGATCGACCGAGCGCGTTGCCGGCAGACGCTTGCGTCCGCCGAGATGGTCATAGACGAACAGTCCGAGGCGCAGCAGCCAGCGGGGCCGCAGTCCCTTCACGTGCGGCAGGATGAAGCGCAGCGGCCAGATGATGTGCGGCGCTATCGCCCAGAGTCGCTCGCGCTCGCTGAGCGATTCCCGGACAAGGCCGAACTCGTAATGCTCAAGATAGCGCAGACCGCCGTGGATGAGCTTGGTCGATGCCGATGACGTCCCGCTTGCCAGGTCGCGCGCTTCCAGCAGCAGGACCCGTGCGCCGCGGCCGGCGGCATCGCGCGCGATACCGCAGCCGTTCACTCCGCCGCCGATAACGGCAATGTCGAAGAGCTCTTCGCTCACCTCGTTGGCTTCCCTCTGTCAGGCTTCGAGCGGGCCGTGCTGGATATGCGGCAGGACATGACGTGCGAACAGGTCCGCCTCCTGCGCATGGGGATAGCCGGAGAGGATGAACGCCTCGATCCCTTCGTCCTGATAGGCGCGAAGCTTGGCAAGGACCTGATCGGGCGTACCGACGATCGCTGCGCCGCAACCCGAACGGGCACGGCCGATGCCGGTCCACAGGTTGTCTTCGACGAAGCCGTCTCCGCCTGCAGCGCTGCGCAGTTCCGCCTGACGCTGGACACCGTAGTTCTTGGCATCGAGCGACTTCTCGCGAATGGCCTTGCCCGCTTCGTCATCCAGCTTGGACAGCAGGCGATCGGCATAGTGGCGGGCCTCATCTTCGGTTTCGCGGACGATGACGTGCACACGATATCCGAACTTGAGACTGCGGCCAAACCGCGCGGCACGCGCCTTCATGTCGGCGATGGTTTCGCGCACCTTGTCCATCGTATCCGGCCACATCAGGTAGACGTCGCAGCCTTCGGCGGCGCATTCACGCGCGTCCTCGCTCAGGCCGCCGAAGTAGAACGCCGGGCACTTGCCCGAGAGGGTACCGATGCGCGGCGGATCCAGCTTGAGCTTGTAGAACTCGCCCTCGTGGTCGAGGTGCTGGCCATTAAGGAGCGTGCGCACGATCTTCATCACTTCGGTCGCGCGGGCATAGCGCGGCGCGCTTTCCAGCTTCTCGCCAGGCATGTCCGAGGAAATGATGTTGACGTTGAGGCGACCGCCGGTGCCCGAAGCATTGGGGCCGAGGATGCGATCGAGCGTCGCGATGCGGCGCGCAAGCTGGGGTGGCCAGTCCTCGCCGATGCGGGTGGCCCAGAGCAGCTTCATGCGCCGCACCTGCGTTGCCACCGCTGCGGCGAAGGCCGTAGTGTCGAGACCCAGCTGATAGCCAGAGGGAAGCAGGATATTGTCGAAGCCGCCTTCCTCGGCGCGCATGACGATATTGCGGCAATGCTCCCAGCTCGACTGGAGATGGGGATCAGGAACCCCGAGAAATTCGTAATCGTCGTCGCACAAAGCGGAGAACCACGCGATTTCACATTTCCGGTCTGACATTTCGATCTCCTCTCACTTCTTTCGGACGCGCGCGTTCACCGGGACACCCGGGCAGGGCGCACGTTTTTCTGTCCAGCACTACTTGCCGTTACACTCGTTCAGACCCGCTGCAGCGGGAGCCTTCGGCTCAGGGCAAAGGCACGCCCCGGGCCGCAACCAAAACGCCGTACCACTCCTGTCTGGTCCAGCGGACCTTCAGTGCCGCCGTTCCTTCGACGATCCGCTCAACCTGCTGCGATCCTATGATCGGCACGATGCCTGCCGGGTGCGCCATGAGCCAGCTGTAGGCCGCCACCGTCGTTGACACGCCGTGGGCATCGGCCACCGTGCCAAGCGCCGCGACGACCGCCTTGTCACGCTCGCTCTGCGGATTGGCGAGGCGCCCGCCGCCCAGCGGCGACCAGGCCAGCGGCAGCAGGCCCATCATCATCGCCTGATCGAGTTCACCGTTCTCGAAACAGTTGATGCGCAGAGGGCTGATCTCCGGCTGGGTCGAAACCAGCTTGGTGCCAAGAAACGAATCCAGCGCGGCAATCTGGTGGATCGTGAAATTCGAAACGCCCAGCGTGCGGATCTTGCCTGCCGCAACGGCATCCTCAAGCGCCCGTGCCACTTCCTGCGGATGGGTCAGGATGTCGGGACGATGGACCTGCCAGAGGTCGACCTGTTCGACCTTCAGGCGGCGCAGCGATGCATCGATGGCATCGTTGAGATAGGCAGTGCTCTGATCGTAAGGCAGCGGCGGGAAGATGCCGCCCTTGGTCGCCAGCACCATGCGCGAGCGCAGCGACGGGTCCTGGGCCAGCACTTCGCCCAGTAGCGCCTCGGCATCACCGAAACCGGCCGCGCCGTCGAAGCCGTAGATGTCGGCCGTATCAAGCAGGGTTATCCCCGCATCGAGAGCCGCGTTCACGAGGCGGGCCGCTTCCGCGACGGAGCGCCCGCCCTCGGCAAGGCGCCACATGCCCCAGGCGATCGAGGACACTTCGATGCCGCTGGCGCCGAGAGGACGGACAGCAGGGACGGCAGGCAATTGGCTCATATGGTCTTCCTGAGAGGCGGCGCGACGGATGCGCGCTCGATAAGGGAATGGGGCAAGCGGCGATGGGTAATCTCGTTACCGGCGATGAGAATCTCGGTCGCGGTCTGGGCCAGCTCCGCCATGGGCTGGTGAATGGTGGTGAGCGGTGGCCATACCGTTCGCGCCAGGGTCGTATCGTCGAACCCGGTGACCGACAGCTCAGTCGGAATCTCGATCCCGCGGCTGTGCGCTTCGGCAAGGACGCCGGCGGCCATGTCGTCGTTCGATGCGAAGATGGCCGTCGGCACTTCGGGCAGGTCGAGCAGATACTGCGCTGCCCGCACGCCGCTCTCGAAATCGAACTCGCCTTCGAAGACGAGCGAGGGTTCAAACTGGATACCGACACGGTCCAGTGCCCGGCGATATCCGAAGAGGCGGTCTTCGGAGGCCATGTGGCTCTGGTGCCCCTTGATGAAGCCGATGCGACGATGGCCCTGATTGATCAGGTAGGTCGTCATGTCGTCGGCAGCCTGCGTGTCATCCATGAACACCGAGCTGGTGAGCGCGTGGTTGGTGCCCGGAGAGATCCGCACGAAAGGCAGGTCAAGCGCCTCGAGCGCGCGCAGGACCGGCTCGCAGTCGGTCACCGGCGAGGACAGGATAATCCCGTCGACATGCGTTTCGGTCACAAGACCGCGCACCTGCTCGCCGACGGTCGGATCGGTCACGTCGACCGGCTGGGCAAGCAGTCGGATGTTGTGCTGCTTGCACTGTTCCCAGCATCCGGTCTGAATTTGGAACATGTAGAAAGGGCTGTGATTGTCGTAGATCAGGGCGATCTGGTTGGACTTCGAGCCGGACAGGATGCGGGCGGCGACGCTCGGGCGGAAGTCGAGCTTCTGCATGGCTTCCTCGACCCGCGCACGCGTATCCGCGCTCACATAAGGATGCCCGTTCAGGACGCGGCTGACCGTCTTGACGGCGACCCCGGCCATCGCGGCAACGTCCCTGATATTCGCCCGCTCACTCATCCCCTCAACACCTCTTTCAATCCGGCGAACAGCTGCGCGAAGGCACTGTCCGGCCGATAGAACACAGGCGGCTGCCCGACGGGAGCGGAAACCTCGACAACACCCGGCGCGAAATCCTCACCCGTCCAGCAATGTCTCCAGACACCGCTTCCCGGCAGGATCACCCGGCGCGCCTCGGCCCCTTCCTCGATCACGGGAGCCACGACCATGTCGGCACCGTAGAGGAACTGATCCTGCACCGTAAACAATTCAGGATCATCGGGATAATGAAGGAACAGGGGCCGCTGTGCGGGCAAGCCGTCCCCTTGCGCCTCGTGACACAAATGGCGGACATAGGGAGCAAGGTGCGCATGCACCCTGCTCCAGCGCGCGAAGCAGTTCAGCAATTCGGGCGTGGAATCGAACTGGAGGTTGTCGTCGGGACGGTTTCCCTCGTGGCTGCGCATGACCGGCGCGAAGGCCGAAAGCTCGCACCAGCGCTGCATCAGTTCGACGTTGCGGACATTGCCGTGGAGCGATGTGTAGCCCCCGCAGTCGGAATGGCTGTAGGCATTGCCGACCAGCCCCGATGAAAGCGCGGCGGTCACAACCGTCCCGATGCCGTCATGCCGCGTGAAATCGACGCACTGGTCGCCGGCCCACAACAGGGGGCAATAGGCCTGCACGCCGGAATAGCCGGCCCGCATGAAGAACAGTGCATCGCCTGTCTTGCCACGCGAAGCCAGAGCCTGGGCATTCACCTGAGCCCACAGGACCGGCCAGCGGTTATGGGCTTCCATGGCATCGGATCCGTCGGCGAGCCGCACATCGGTCGGCAGGTATTCACCGAAGTCCGCCATCCAGCCGGAAATACCGATATCCAGCATCTCGCGTCCCAGAATGCGTTCGGCGAACCAGTCGCGCGTCGATTCACGGGTGAAATCCAGCACGCCGCAGTCGAACTCGCCGAAGTCGACCAGGTAGACCTCGTCGCTGTCCTGCCGCAGACAGAAGTGCCCGCCCTGCCGGGCCTCTTCGTAAAGAGTACCGTCGACGGCGAGATAGGGGTTGGCATAAGCAAGGAAGCGAATGCCGCGCTCGGCAAGCCCCGCGATCGATGCCCTGAGATCAGGATATCGCGCCTCGCTGCGCTCCGACCCGACCCAGTCCCAGAACAGGCGACGGCCAAAGCTCGTCTCGCGGATCCCGGCCCAGTCCTCGCACCACAGCCCGGAGACAGCCGCACCCGCCTCGACAAACCGCTCCAGACGGTCGAAGCTGCTTGCCCCGGACTTGAGCCCCACGATGGCCCCGCCAATCGCCCAGTCGGGCAAGGGCGGCTGACGACCGAACCTTTCCGAAAGCATCGAGACCAGTTCCAGCGGCCCGCTGGCGCCGAACAGTTCGAAGCGCGCGCTTCCGCTCCACACCTCCACGCAGTGCGCGGTGGGATCGCGGAAATCGAGGACATTGTAGCAGGCGGCATCGAGATGAACGGCCAGCCAGCGCGAAGTCAGGAACGTCGGCTGGGGATAATTGGTATTCCAGTAGTCCCCGCCAGCCATGCCCTGCTCGTCCATGATGCGGGTCAGTTCTGTGGACTTGTCTCGTCCCACACCCGGTTCGCTGGTCCACATCGGGAAGCTGCAACCGTTGAGCGCGAGATAGCTCATCTGCTCGCCGCCGCCCCAGACCGCCTCCCCGGGCTGCGCATGGAACCTGATGGTCATGCGGTCGCAACCCGGCACGAGCGCCTCGACCTGCAAGGCCGCGCCGTCGATGCGCAGAGATGCGCAAGGCACGCCACCCTCAAGGAATTCAACACCCCCATCGACCCTGCGCCATTGTGCAGGAGTTACACGACCCGATGGCTCGTCCGAAATCGAGAAATTGCCTCGGTACATTTCGACACTGGGCTTCCCGCGCGAAATGTCCAGCGCTGGACATGCGAGTCTATGACGCAGAACCACCCGCCCCCGATACTCGAGGTCGAAACCGTCTTCAGCGTTCAGAACACGCACTTCCAATGCATTTCCTCTCTAATTGCGCCCTGCCCGACGCGGCACTTCCTGTGCTTCTGCGTTTGCGTATGACACCGCTTGACATACCGGGGACACACTGGCAATGCAAGGGCCAATGAAGGCCCGCTTCCGGAAGGCTCCGCAACGGCGGCATGGAAGCGAATGAAAACCAAGTCGAGCCCGTATTGGGAGGGGAGTAACTATGTACGTTTCCAGGCATAAGTTCGTGTGGGCGCTCGCCGCTTCCACAAGTGCGATGGCGATGCTTTGCCCCAGCCTTGCCTCTGCGCAGGAAGTCGAGGAAATCATCGTCACGGCGCAGAAGGTGAAGGAAAACGCGCAGAGCGTTCCGATCGCCATTTCCGCTGTCTCGGGCGACCGGCTCGAACAGACCGGCGCGACCAGCCTCGAGAACATCACGCGGATCGTTCCCTCGGTCACCTTCCGCAAGGGCACGACAAGCGCCAACAGCGCAATCGTCATGCGCGGTGTGGGCACCATTACCTTCTCGATCGCCGCCGAGCCCAGCGTCTCGACTGTCGTCGACGGCGTTGTCCTCAGCCGTTCGGGCCAGGCCTTCATGGATCTCGTCGATGCCGACCGCCTCGAGGTCCTGCGCGGCCCGCAGGGCACGCTATTCGGCAAGAACGCATCGGCCGGTCTCGTCAACATCGTCTCCAAGGGCGGTACCGACACACTGAAGGCCGAAGCCAAGGCGGAGTGGTACGAAGGCGACGAATACCGCCTGCGCTCGTCCATATCCGGCCCGCTCGGGCGCGATTGGAGCGCCCGTGTCACAGGCTTCTACGGCACCTATGACGGTAACATCACCAATATCAACGGCGGCAAGAACAAGAAGGTGAACGGTTACGAGCACTGGGGTGCTCGCGGCATCGTCGACTATTCCGGTTCAATCGCCCGCCTGCGCTTCATCGCCGACTACTTCCATGCAGACGATGATTGCTGCGCCGATGTCACCGGCGCAAGCCGCGGCACCGTGCTCGATGCCGAACTCGGCCTTCCCGGTGGCGTCGCGCTGGGCGAGGACCAGCGCTACGTGAACCACAACCTTGTCACCCGCACGCGCGACAAGCAGTACAGCTTCACCGCATCGGGCGACATCGACCTGTCCGACACGCACACGCTGAGCTTCGTCTCCGGTTACCGCAACTGGTGGAACGAGGAAATCCGCGAGGGCGACTTCCTGCCCCGCGCCCTCGTCGGCACGGCCCAGCTTCACGACAACGGCGTGGTCAAGACGCAGCAGATGTCCTTCGAAGCCCGCATCGCCTCGGATCAGTCGCGCCCGTTCTACTATCAGGTCGGCGGCTTCCTCTGGCATTCGGACAACAAGCAGGACTTCACGCGCCGCGACATCACCTGCGCCAGCTCGACCCTGCCGGTCGACCCCATCACCGGCGGACAGCCCTGCAACCTGGATGACACGGTCAATACGCTCTTCCCGACCGCCAGCTCGGCAAGCGACGTCAACTCGTCTAACTATGCCGTATTCGGCCAGGCGACCTATCGCCTGAGCGACATGTTCGCGATTACCGGCGGCCTGCGCTACACCTGGGACGAACTCAGCTTCACCCATATTCGCGCGCCCGGCGTGAACGCGACGACCGGCCTTCCGGCAACCGGACCCGGCGTTTCCGGCAACCCGGCAGGCGGCACGATTGCAGGCGGCGGTAACGGCACCAACGTTTCGAGCGGATCGAGCTCCAACAGCAACCTTTCGGGCAAGGCCGTCGTACAGTTCACCCCGAGCCGCGACATCATGCTCTACGGCAGCTATACGCGCGGCTACAAGGGCCCGGCCTTCAACGTCTTCTTCAACCACACGGCGCCGACCAACGCGGTGCCCATCGACGAAGAAACTTCCGACGCCTTCGAGGTCGGCCTCAAGTCGCAGTTCCTGAACAACAAGGTCCAGCTTAACCTTGCTGGCTTCACGGTCCAGTACGACGGTTTCCAGGCCAACAACTTCGTGCTCCTCAATGGCGCAGTGGTCACCAACCTGACCAATGCCGGTACGGTCAAGAGCCAGGGCTTCGAGGCAGACTTCACGGCAGTTCCGGTCACCGGCCTGACCCTGCGCGCCAGCGCGGCCTATGCCGATGCCAAGGTCAAGCGTTTCAATCCGAACCCGCTGACCAATGCACCGGACGCCCGCGACGGCACCCGCCTGCCGCTGGCACCGAAGTTCACCTATACGCTGGGTGCGGACTACGAGCGGCCCGTCGGCAACATGGTCGTTTACCTCAACACCGACTATCGCCACGTCTCCAAGCAGTATTCGGACCTCGGCGAATCCGGGCCGATCGACGCCTACGGACAGTGGAACGCCTCGCTCGGCCTGTCCGATGCCGACGACAAGTACCGCCTGACGTTCTACGTCCGCAACATCACCGATGAAAGCTACGTCCTGCTGAACGTTTCCGATGGACAACGCCTGCAGATCCCGCGCGATGCCGACCGCTACTTCGGCGCCAGCCTGCGCGCGCGCCTGTAACCCAACCTGCCGGTTCTCCCCCGG
>NZ_CCBH010000140.1:0-36449 GCF_001368935.1 Novosphingobium sp. KN65.2 | reverse complement strand
GGGGGGGGGGGGCCGGCCCCCCCGCCGCCGATGGCGAACGGCTGCCCAATGGCGACGTGATCCTCAACAAGGCCGCCTATACCGGCTGCGACGTCGTCGACAGCCATGGATGCCCCAGGAAGCCCAGCTGGCGCATCGTCGCCAAGCAGGTGATCTACTCCGAGGATCGCCAGCGCATCCGCTTCAACGATGCGCGGCTCGAACTGTTCGGCGCGGTCCAGCTGCCCCTCCTGGGCCTGACCGTCAGCACCAACGGGCAGGCCGTGTCCGGATTCCTCGTCCCCGATTTCCGCCTCTCGCCCTCGAACGGCGTCGAGATCAGCGAATCGTACTACTGGAAGATCTCTGAGAACCGAGACCTCACGGCGACGGCCTATGCCTATACCAAGGCCGCACCGATGGCCTCGATCCAATACCGCGCGCTCACCGAAAGCGGTGCTTACCAGATCACCGGCTATGCCACGTCGAGCAACCGCATCCCGATCATCGGCACGACCGTGGGCACTGAAAGCGAAAGCGCCTTTCGCGGCTACATCTTCGCCAACGGCAAGTTCCAGATCGACGATAACTGGAGCGTGACGGCATCCATCCGGCGCGCCAGCGACCGCACTTTCCTGCGCCGCTACGACATCAGCCGCGACGACCGCCTGCGCTCCATCGTCAATGTCGAACGGATCGACCAGGACAGCTATCTCTCCTTCGCCGGCTATGCGACGCAGACCATGCAGTCGAGCCGCGACCAGGGGCAGATCCCGGTAGCCTTCCCGGTACTCGATTATCGGCGACGCTTCGACGATCCCGTCCTGGGCGGCAAGTTCGAGACCCAGATCAATACCCTCGGCATCAGCCGCAGCAACGGCCAGGACACCCAGCGCGCCTTCGCCAGTGCCCAATGGTCGCTGCGCAAGCTGACCTCGATGGGTCAGGAAGTCACGCTGACGGGTCTTGCGCGCGGCGATGTCTACCACTCGGACGAGAACGACAAGACGAGCACCGTGATCTACCGCGGTGAGCCGGGCTGGCAGACACGCGGCATCGCGACCGCCGCGCTCGACGTGAAATGGCCGCTGGTCGGCAAGGTCTTCGGCGGAACGCAGGTGCTGACCCCGCGCGTCCAGCTCGTCGCCACGCCGAAGGTCAGGAACCTCTCGATCCCGAATGAAGATGCGCGCGCGATCGAGCTTGAGGACAGCAACCTGTTCTCGCTCAACCGTTTCCCCGGCTACGACCGGATCGAGGACAGCGTGCGCTTCACCTATGGTCTCGACTGGCAGTTCGAAATGCCGCGCTGGCGCATCAGTTCGACCGTCGGCCAGTCGATCCGCCTGAGCAACAAGCCGACCCTGCTGCCCGATGGCACGGGCCTTACCAACAAGACCTCGGACATCGTCGGCCGCACCGAAGTGCGCTATCGCAACTTCCTCAAGGTGATCCACCGCTTCCGCGTCGACAAGGACAGCCTCGCGGTTCGCCGCAACGAGTTCGACGCCGTGGTCGGCAACAACGCGACCTATCTCGAGCTGGGCTACACCAAGCTCAACCGCGACATTTCCAGCCAGATCGAAGACCTTCAGGATCGAGAGGAAGTGCGCGCAGCGGGGCGCATCGCCTTTGCCAACTACTGGTCCGTGTTCGGCTCCGCGGTCGTCAACCTGACCGATCGCTCGGAAGACCCGATCTACGGCTCGAACGGCTTCCAGCCCCTGCGCACCCGACTTGGCGCCGCATACGAGGACGACTGCATGCAGATCGCCTTCACCTGGCGCCGCGACTACGAGGCCACCGGCGATGCCCGGAAAGGCAACTCCTTCCAGCTTCGCTTCAGCCTCAAGAACATCGGATTGCGATGAAGCTGGCCTGCCCTTTCCCGTCCCGGAAGACGTCCCTGAACGGAACTACGGGGAATTCCTCTGAATTGCGGGTGTAGAGGCGTTGGCAGGCCCGATCAAAGCCGCTATCGGGTTGGCTCATATTCGGTTAAGCCGCAGCACGGCAGGAGCAAATTCTGGTGCGGCGGGCACGTGCGACACCTGTCCCTGCCCCCGGAACACATCCGGTTAGGTCCGGTCGAAAACGGGATTGAGATTACGGTGCAAGCAATCAATCGCAGCAAGTTCATCAAGCAGGCGCTCCATTCGATTGGCGCTGCCATCGTCATCTCGGGAAGTCTCGCCGCCTCTGCAGCCAATGCGCAGTCGGCACCGCAGGGCCAGATCGTCATTCCCGATGACGTGAAGATGTTCGGCAACGACAATCCCAACATGCGCCGCGCAACCGCAGTGGTGAACGGCTCGGTCATCACCGGAACCGACGTCGACCAGCGCCTCGCGCTCGTGCTCGCCGCCAATCAGGGCAAGGTGAGCGACGAAGAAAAGAAGCGCCTGCGCTTGCAGGTCCTGCGCAACCTGATCGACGAAACCCTGCAGATCCAGGAAGCCAAAGCTTCGGACATCGACATCGCGCAAGCCGAGATCGACCAGTCCTACGCGCGCGTCGCCGCGCAGAACTTCAACCAGAATACCGACGCGATGGACGCCTACCTCAAGCGGATCGGCTCTTCGCCGGATTCGCTCAAGCGCCAGATCCGCGGCGAGCTGTCCTGGCAGCGCCTGCTCCAGCGCAACGTCGCGCCGTTCATCAACATCTCCGAAGATGAAGTGAACGAAGTGCTCGATCGCCTGAAGGCCTCGAAGGGCACCGAAGAGTACCGCCTCGGCGAAATCTACCTCGCCGCGACGCCCGAATCGCGCGACCAGGTCGGCCAGAACGCGATGCAGATCGTGCAGCAGCTGCGTGAAGGCGGCAGCTTCGTCGCATATGCCCGCCAGTACTCGCAGGCATCGACCGCAGCGGTCGGCGGCGACCTGGGCTGGATTCGCCTTGCCCAGCTCCCCGGCGAGCTCGCCGCAGCTGCGCGTGAAATGCAGACCGGCCAGCTCGTGGGCCCGATCGAGGTTCCCGGTGGTTTCTCGATCATCTACCTGATCGACAAGCGCCAGGTGCTGACCGCGGACCCGCGCGATGCGGTTCTCGCACTCAAGCAGATCTCGATGGACTTCCCCAAGGGCATCAGCGAAGCGCAGGCCGGTGCGAAGGCCGAGGCCTTCGCCAAGGCAATCAGCGCGGCCAAGGGCTGCGGTGACGTGGAGAAGGTCGCAGCCGGGATCGGCGCCCAGGTCGTCGCCAACGACCAGGTGCGTGCCCGCGACCTGCCCGGTCCGATCCAGAACGCCATTCTCCAGCTATCGCCCGGCGAGACGCTTCCACCGTTCGGCTCGGTCGAAGACGGCGTGCGCATCCTCATGCTCTGCGGTCGTGACGACCCGCAGGTCGACAGCGGTCCCAGCTTTGACCAGCTCATGTCGCAGATGGAAGACGAGCGCATCAACAAGCGCGCCCAGATGTACCTGCGCGACCTTCGGCGTGACGCAATCATCGAGTACAACTGACCTGCGAAGGAGCGGCTGACATGGCCCTTGCGGCCCCGCTCGCGATATCGCTGGGCGACCCTGCCGGCATCGGCCCGGAGCTGATCGCCGAAGCATGGACCAAACGCGAAACGGCGGGCCTCGCCCCGTTCTTCGTCGTGGACGGTGCCGACGTTTTGACGGCCGCCGCCCGCACGCGCGGGCTCGACCTGCCCGTGTCCCGCATCACCGAACCGTCACAGGCCCATGCGGCTTTCGCCGTCGGCCTGCCGGTTCTGGGCGATGAGGACTGCAATCCGACTTTCGGATCGCCTGACATCGCAGGCGCAGCGCTCGCACTCCATTCGCTGGCGACTGCGGCTGCACTCGCCAGTTCGGGCGAGGCCGGCGGCGTCGTGACCGGGCCGATTGCCAAATCGAAGCTGGCCGTAGTCGGCTTCACCCAGCCCGGGCAGACCGAATTTCTCGCCGATGCCTGCGGCCTGCCGCATGAGGACGCGGTGATGATGCTTGCCGGTCCATCGCTGCGCACGGTGCCGCTCACGGTCCATACCGCCCTTTCGCAGGTGCCTCGCCTGCTGACGCATGACCTCATCGTCCAACGCTCGCGGATCGTCGCCCGTTCGCTGGCCCGCGATTTCGGTCTCGCCCATCCGCGCCTGGCGATCACCGGGCTCAACCCCCACGCCGGGGAAGACGGGCGCATGGGCGATGAAGAACAGCGGATCATCCGTCCCGCCATCGAGGCACTAAGGGCAGAGGGGCTCGCCGTAACCGGTCCCCACCCCGCAGACGCCCTCTTCGCCGCCCACGAACGCAACGGTTATGACGTCGCCCTGTGCATGTACCACGATCAGGCGCTGATCCCGATCAAGACACTCGACTTCGATCAGGGCGTCAACGTCACGCTGGGCCTGCCGATCATCCGCACTTCGCCCGATCACGGGACGGCCTTCGCCATTGCCGGGAAGAACACGGCCAGCCCGGGCGCGATGATCGCGGCCATCCGCATGGCCGGCGAATGCGCAGCCAGGCGGGCGGCATGACCACCCTGCCCCCCTTGCGCGAAGTCATCGCCAGGCACGGCCTCTCCGCCTCCAAGGCACTGGGCCAGAATTTCCTGTTCGACGAGCAGTTGCTCGACCGCATCGCCGCCATTCCCGGATCGCTGGAAGGGCACAATGTCCTTGAAGTCGGGCCCGGACCGGGCGGCCTGACCCGCGCCCTGCTGCGGGCCGGCGCGCAAGTCACCGCGATCGAAATGGACCGTCGCTGCCTTCCGGCACTGGCCGAAGTCGAGCAGGCGTTTCCGGGCAAGCTCAAGGTGATCGAAGGCGACGCGATGAAGATCGCCCCGGCCAGCCTGTTCGATGGCCCCTATCACATCGTCGCAAACCTGCCCTACAACGTCGGCACCGCGCTGTTCACCGGCTGGCTCTCCAGCGAAGCGTGGCCACCGCAGTGGCAGTCCCTGACCCTGATGTTCCAGGAAGAAGTCGCCCGCCGCATCGTCGCCGAAGCGAACACTTCCGCCTACGGCCGCCTCGCCGTACTGGCGCAGTGGCGTTCCAGGGCGAAGCTGTCGATGAAGGTGCATCGCAGCGCCTTCACTCCGCCACCCAAGGTCATGTCGGCCATCGTCCACGTGACGCCGGGCACGGCTACCGAAGGCGTTTCGATGCGGGTGCTGGAACGCGTGACCGAAGCCGCCTTCGGCCAGCGCCGCAAGATGCTGCGTCAGAGCCTCAAGGGCGTGCCCGATGCGCTGGCGGCGCTCGACAAGCTGGGGATCGATCCGCAGCGCCGTGCAGAGACGCTCAGCGTGGCCGAGTTCGTGGCCATTGCGCGCGAACTGACGCCTTAGCTCGCCAGGCGCCGGTTGCTGGCGGCACGCGCCTAGTCCCAGTCGTGCGTGGATAGCGCCAGGTCGGTGGTCTCTTCCAACGCCTCACCGCTTCCCATCCGCGCGATCACGAGAGTGCTGCCGCCCAGCAGCGCGGCAAGCACAACCAGTTGCACTGCGCGCGACCTGACGAACGACCTCCAGCCCGAACCTGCAGAAATGCCCCTGACTTCCCGCTCCGTCATGCGCGATACGGGCACCGCTAAACCTTTCACGAAGTCCGGCACCCTGATCTCGTCCTTGAGAGCGATACCGCAGCGATCGCCATGCGACCAGCGTACACGGCCGGGCAGCGAATGCTCGCCGATCTCGACCTTGACCCGGCCCCCCTTGGCTGGCGGATCGACCATCATTGCCATGAGCCCGCGCGACGACGCATTGCCGACCATCGCATCGCAATCGCGGTCGTTGACGCGGACGCGCACCATCAATGCCGCGGGCTCGCGCCGTTCCATTCGTTCTTTGCGGAAGAACATGATCCTCCCCCCATCTTGCACCATCATGCAGGATGGGGGGATTCGTTTAGGATTTTACTAAGGCAACCTAGGCAGTCACCAGAGCTGACTTCTTCTTCAGGCGCCAGGCGTGCAGCAGCGGCTCGGTATAGCCGTTGGGCTGCTCGACACCCTTGAAGACAAGGTCACAGGCGGCCTTGAAGGCAAGGCTGGTGTTCCAGTTGCCTGCCATCGGCTCATAGAGCGGATCGCCGGCATTCTGGGCATCGACCTTCTCGGCCATCCGCTTCATCGCGTCCATGACCTGCGCTTCGGTGCACACGCCGTGCAACAGCCAGTTGGCCATGTGCTGGCTGGAAATGCGCAAGGTCGCCCGGTCTTCCATCAGGCCGACGTCGTTGATATCCGGAACCTTGGAGCAGCCGACGCCCTGGTCGATCCAACGCACGACGTAGCCGAGCAGGCCCTGCGCATTGTTCTCCAGTTCCTCGCGCACTTCGTCCTCGGACCAGTTGGCGCCGTCGGCCAGCGGAACCTGCAACAGCTGGTCGAGGTCCGGGATCTCCTCGCCGGCCATGCCTTCGCGCAGGCCGAACACGTCGACCTCGTGGTAATGCATGGCGTGGAGCGTCGCGGCCGTGGGCGACGGAACCCAGGCAGTGTTGGCGCCGGTCCTGGGGTGGCCGACCTTCTGCTCCATCATGTCGCGCATCATGTCGGGCGCAGCCCACATGCCCTTGCCGATCTGGGCGATACCCGAAAGGCCGTGCCTGAGACCGATGGCGACATTGCGCTTCTCGTAGGCGGCGATCCAGGTCGAGCCCTTGATGGCGCTCTTGCGGATCATCGGACCGGCCCGCATCGAGGTGTGGATCTCATCACCGGTACGGTCGAGGAAGCCGGTGTTGATGAAGACGATACGGTCCTTCACCGCATGGATGCAGGCGGCGAGGTTGGCCGAAGTGCGGCGCTCCTCGTCCATGACGCCGACTTTGACCGTGTTGCGCGGCAGCTGCAGAAAATCCTCAACTGCATCGAACAAGTCATTGGTAAAGTTGCACTCTTCAGGGCCGTGCATCTTCGGCTTGACGATATAGATGCTGCCCTTGCGGCTGTTGCCGTAGCGGGTCATGCCCTTGACGTCCTGCGCCGAGATCGCGCTGGTGATCACCGCGTCCATGATGCCCTCGGGGATCTCGCTGCCATCGGACAGGAGGATCGCCGGATTGGTCATGAGATGGCCGACATTACGCACGAACAACAGGCTGCGACCCGACAGTTCCTGCGCCTCGCCGGTCGGAACGGTGACGACCTTGTTGGCCGCCAGCTCGCGCGTCAGGGTTTGGCCGCCCTTTTCGAAAGTGTCGGTCAGGTCGCCGCGGATCACGCCCAGCCAGTTCGAATAGGCGAGGACCTTGTCCTCGGCATCGACGGCCGCGACCGAATCCTCGAGGTCGACGATGGTCGTCAGCGCCGCTTCGAGGACGATGTCTGAAATACCGGCCTTGTCGGTCGCGCCGACCTGGCTCGAGGGATCGACGACGACCTCGATATGCAGGCCGTTCGACCTGAACAGGCGGCCCTTGAGCGTTTCGCCGACGTACCGGTCGGGATCGGCCAGGGTGACGTCCAGGTTCTCGACGTCGGACCAGCTTCCCGAAGCCAGCGGCAATGCCATGTCGAGGAACCTGCGTCCTTCGGCGATGACGGCGGCGCCGCGAACCGGATCGTAGCCCTTGCCCTGCGCGGGCGCGGCGTCGAGCGCATCGGTCCCGTAGAATGCGTCATAGAGGCTGCCCCAGCGCGCATTGGCGGCGTTGAGCAGGAAACGCGCGTTGAGTACGGGCACGACGAGCTGCGGCCCGGCCATCGTGGCGATCTCGGGATCGACGTTCTGCGTTCCTATTGAAAAGCCTTCCGGCTCGGGAACGAGATAGCCGATTTCCTTCAGGAACGCCTGATACTCGCCCTGCTCGATCGGCTTGCCGCCACGCGACATGTGCCAGGCGTCGATCTGCGCCTGCAGGTGGTCGCGTTTTTCGAGCAGCTCCCTGTTGCGGGACGCGAAGCGTGACAGGAGCTGGGCAAAGCCGCTCCAGAACGAATCCCTATCCTGCCCGATGGGTGCGAGGACCTTCTCCTCGACGAAAGCCGCCAATCCGGCGTCGACCTGGAGGCCCGAACGTTCAACCCTTTGCGTCATCTTTCCTCACACTTCCTGGCCGCACGCACGAAACCAACGCGCCGTGCGATCATTGTAGATTACCAAGACTGTCCTGGGGAAGGATGCCTTGCCCTATGACGCATGGGCCGGAGATTGGCAACAGGGACTATCGTGTGGGCCCTGCGTCACCGTCGGCCTCAAGCCTTGGGGATCGCGTCGGAATCACTTACACTTCAGAATTCGGTAACCATCACATGGACCGGAAACCGGGGACTGGCACAAAGGTTGCTAAGAGGTAAACGAGAAAAAGAGGATCGAAATGTTCAGGAAAATCGCCCGCCTCTTCGTGATCAAAACCCGCTGGGAAGCGTATATGATCATCTATGCGCTTGCGCTGGGAGCGATCGAGCGCGGCAGCGTCTACCTCACCCGGTTTCCCGGATTCGGCGGCAAGCTCCTGTTCCTCGCCTGCACCGGTTCGGTGTTCATGGCCGGCGCCAAGATCCTCGACTGCCTGAAATACGAAAAGGCCGAGCGCGATGGCGAAGCGGCGCAGACGGTCCAGACGGCTCCCCTGCCCGAAGACCGGCGCGAGGCGGCCTGACGACCCGGGACGAAACCGGCACCGGCCAAATTCCTGATCCAATCCGAATGAAGTGGGGTGTTTCTGTTGCCAGGTACACCCCGAACCCCTGGAATCCGCTTCTGTTGACCGGTGGGTCCAACCGCGTTCTAGCTTTGTAACTTCAGGCCGTTAGGCCCTAGAATTACGCGGCGAGAGCAAGTGCTTCGTTGTCGTTGGCACTTATGAGTTTTGAGCCTTGAACGGGTTACTCAGCCCGGACGAAAACACCGCTTTTCAACACACGTCGATCCTAGTTCGGCCCCGTCATCAACGCCGCCTTGGCGAGGCTGGTGGTGGAGCCGCCGGGTACCGCCCCCGGGTCCGCTGTGCCTATTGCACGCCGCAATTTATCGTCATAGCCGACCGAAGCCGGCACTGCCCCATATAGGCGATCAAACGTGAATGTGAAGTGAGCAAGCTGCGGGAAACGCGAAGTTCCCCAGCATTCAGCCGCGCTTCTTCAATTCGTCGCGAATTTCGGTGAGCAGTTCGATCTCGCTCGGACCGGCAGGCGCAGGCGCCGCCTCTTCTTCTTTCTTTTCAAGAGCTTCCATCAGGCGGTTCACATAGCGCACCATGAGGAAGATGATGAAGGCGAGGATCAGGAAGTTGATCACGGCAGTAACGAAGGCACCATAGCCGATCATCGCCGCACCGGCTTCCTTGAGGGCTGCATAGTCGTCCATCGCGCCCGCATAGCCGTCGGGCGTGCTCAGCAGGATGAAGTGGTTGGAGAAATCCGCGCCGCCGAAGATCGCGCCGACAAGCGGCATGATCACTTCGTCGGTGAGCGATTTCACGATCGCTCCGAAGGCTGCGCCGATAATGACGCCGACCGCCAGGTCCATAACATTGCCCTTGGCGATGAATTTCTTGAATTCCTGAAACATCCAGACCTCCCGGGTGCGGTTTTCGCAGGATCCTGTCATCGCAACCGGTCATTACGCCGGTCAAGTCCTTGAACCGCCACTGTGCACCGCTACATTCCCTCCGGTGATGACCGCCCCCCTTTGCGGTCGTTGAGGAGTAGGGAACACCATGTCAGCTTCGAACACCCCGGTCGGGAAGCTCTCGCGCATCGGCCGCCATGCGCTCGTGACGATTGCCGCGATGAGCCTGGCCGCCTGCGGCTTCAACTCTGTCCCGACCAAGCAGGAGGCTGCGAAGGCCAAGTGGGCCGACGTGCAGGCCGCGTTCCAGGAACGCGCGAACCTCGTCCCGAACCTCGCCGCCGTTGCCAAGGGCGCAGCCGAGCAGGAG
Source organism: Novosphingobium sp. KN65.2 (assembly GCF_001368935.1). Classification (NCBI taxonomy): domain Bacteria; kingdom Pseudomonadati; phylum Pseudomonadota; class Alphaproteobacteria; order Sphingomonadales; family Sphingomonadaceae; genus Novosphingobium; species Novosphingobium sp. KN65.2. The sequence goes on along the minus strand of NZ_CCBH010000140.1, from coordinate 26,614 downwards.
AAGGCGATCCTCACCGGTGTCGTCGAAGCGCGCGCCAAGGCGACTTCGATCCAGGTCACTGCGAACGACCTCAACGATCCGGCCAAGATGCAGCAGTTCCAGCAGGCACAGGCCAACCTCGGCGCGAACCTGGGCCGCCTGCTCGCCAGCTTCGAGGCCTATCCGGATCTCAAGTCCATCACCAACTACCAGATGCTGCAGAGCCAGCTGGAGGGGCAGGAAAACCGCATCCGCATTTCCGTGCGCGACTACAATGCGGCCGTGCAGGACTATAACACCGAGGTCCGCACCTTCCCGACGATGATCGGCGCCAAGCTGCGCGGTGCGGATCCGCTGGTGCCTTATCAGGCGGCAACCCCGGGCGCCGAAGTCGCCCCGAGCCTTGAAGGCAAGATGTAATCCGGTGACACGCTTGCGGTTCACCGCCCGGACACTCGCCCTCGCCCTTATGCTGGCCCTCTGCGCCGTGCTCGTCCCACAGGCGAGCCAGGCGCAGGAGTTTCCCAAGCTGACCGGCCGCGTCGTCGACGATGCCGACGTGATTCCCCCTGCAGAGGAGGCACGCCTCACGCAGAAGCTGGCCGCGCTGGAAAAGCAGTCGCAGCGCCAGCTCGTCGTCGCAACCCTTCCCAGTCTGCAGGGTTACGACATTGCCGACTATGGCTACCAGCTTGGCCGCAAGTGGGGAATCGGCCAGAAGGGCGACGACAACGGCGCCCTGCTCATCATCGCCCCCAACGAACGCAAGCTGCGCATCGAAGTGGGCTACGGCCTCGAACCGGTGTTGACCGATGGCATGAGCTTCCTGATCATCAACAAGGTGATCGTGCCCAAGTTCAAGGCTGGCGACATGGCCGGCGGTATCGAGGCGGGTACCGACGCGATCATCAACCAGCTTACCCTTCCGCCGGAGGAAGCCCAGAAAATTGCCGCACAGGCCGATCAGCAGCGCGAAAGTAGCGGCGGGCCTCCACTCGGCGTCATCGTGTTCATCATCGTCGTAACGGCAGTCATCGTCATGCCGATGGCGAACGAGGCACGCGGCTTCGGACGGCGTCGGCGCAGCGGCATGGGGCCGTTCATCTGGTTGCCGGGCGGCTTCGGCGGAAACGACGATCACTGGGGCGGCGGCGGTGGCGGCTTCGGCGGCGGAGGAGGTTTCTCCGGCGGTGGCGGCAGCTTCGGCGGCGGCGGTTCGAGCGGAAGCTGGTAGCGGAGATAGAGATGCCCTCACCCACCTACCTTTCCGAGCAGGACCACGTCCGGATCAGCGCCGCCGTGACGCAGGCCGAACTGCAGAGCGCCGGCGAGATCGTGACGATCCTGGCCGACCGCTCCGACGGCTATACCGACATCGCACTGGCATGGGCCGCGCTCGCGGCCCTGCTCGCGCTTTGCGCACTGGCAATCGCGCCCGATTTCTACATCGGCCTCTATGACCGGCTCATCGCCGACTGGGGCCACCAATGGAGCCCGCGCGCGCTATTCACGCTGGCGGCCGGGATTGCGACGCTCAAGTTCGCCGCGGTTCTGTTCATCCAGTTCTGGCAGCCGCTCAAGTTCTGGCTGATCCCCCCGCCGGTGAAGACCGCGCGGGTGCATGAACGCGCGATCCGCGCTTTCCGGATCGGCGCGGAACGCCGCACAATGGGTCGTACCGGCGTACTGATCTATCTCTCCATGCGCGAACACCGCGCCGAGATCGTCGCCGACGAAGCGATCGCCACCAAGGTCGATCCCGAAGTCTGGGGCGAGGCGATGAGCGCGATGCTCGCCCATGTCCGCGAAGGCCGCATCGCCGACGGCATGTGCGCGGCGGTAGAGAAGGTCGGCGCGATCGTGGCTCCGCACTTCCCCCGCGCAGACGACGACGTAAACGAAATCCCCGACAGGTTGATCGAAGTATGACTGCAGATGCCGATGCCCCCGAAGAGATCATGTGGGAGGGGCGCTTCATCACCACCAAACGCCGCGGCCGCTGGGAATATGTCGGCCGCGCGCGTGGCATCCATGCGGCCGTGATCCTGGCCGTCGATGAGGACGATCACGTCATTCTCGTGGACCAGTACCGCGTTCCGCTGAGCCGCCGCTGCATCGAACTTCCCGCCGGACTTGTCGGCGATCATGACGACCACGAAGGCGAAGATCCCTCCATCGCCGCGGCGCGCGAACTGGAAGAAGAAACCGGCTATCATGCCGGCCGCATGGAAAAGGTCGGCGAGTTCTACTCCTCGCCCGGCATGGTGAGCGAGAGCTTCACGCTGTTTCGCGCGCACGATCTGGTCAAGGTCGGCGAAGGCGGCGGCGTCGACAGCGAGGACATCGTCGTCCACCGCGTGCCCGTGTCGGGCATCGAGAAGGCCATCGCCGCCTATCGCAAGGACGGCTATGCGATCGACGTGAAGATCCTCTCGCTGCTCGGCCCCCGCCTGCTCGGCTGAGCGCGGTGCGCACCCGCCCGGGCATCTGCCGGCGCAAGGCGCGCTATGCCAGCGAGGAGGAAGCGCTGCGCGTGGCCGAGAAGGCGCCCTTCCCGCTGCGCCCCTATCGCTGCGAACTGTGCCGGCAATTCCACCTGACCAGCCGCACCAAGGGCATGCGCCTGCCGCGATTCGAGATCGAACGGCGGCAGGCGAAATAAGTCAGGTCAAAGCGTCGTGAAGATGGCGCCGAAGTCCTTGCCGCCGTTTCCGGCTTCCACGAAAGCCTCGTAAATCGCCTTGGCGTGCTCGCCCATGGGAACGGAAGCCCCCGCGGTCTGCGCGCCTTCCATGGCAAGGCGCAGGTCCTTGAGCATGAGGGCCGAAGCAAAGCCGCCCTGATAGCCGTTGTCGGCCGGGCTGGTCGCTCCCACTCCGGGTGCCGGGGTATAGTCGTTGAGCGACCAGTTGTAGCCGGTCGACTTCGAGCTGATCTCGTAGAACTTCTGCGGATCGAGCCCGGCCTTCTCGGCCAGGGCCAGCGCTTCGCAAGTGCCGATCATGTGGATTGCGAGCAGCATGTTGTTGCACATCTTGGCAACCTGGCCGCTGCCGATCGCACCGGCGTGGATCACCGCCTTGGCCATCGGCTCAAGCACGGTCCGGGCCTTCTCGAAAGCCGCATCGCTCCCGCCGACCATGAAAGTCAGCGTACCGCCGTTGGCCGCCGCGATCCCGCCCGATACCGGAGCATCGACCATCTGGTAGCCCGCTGCCTCGGAAAGTCCGGCAACTTCGCGCGCGGTGGCAAGATCGATCGTCGAACAGTCGAGGAACAGAGCGCCTTCAGGCGCCTTGCCGATCACATCCTTGGTATAGACGCCCTTCACGATCGCGCCGTTGGGCAGCATCGTGACGACCGCATCCACTCCGGCGACGGCATCGGGCACCGCCGAATAGGTCGCGCAGCCATGTTCGGCCGCCTTGGCCAGCGCGTCTTCGGACAAGTCGAAGGCGTGGACTTCATGGCCCGCCTTGACGAGGTTCGCGGCCATGCCGCCGCCCATGTTGCCAAGGCCGATGAATGCGATCTTCATGTCATGCTCCCAAAACTGCATTTCCCGGCATCTAGCGCCGGAAGGTCGCGCGGACAGCTAGCCAGAGTGCTGGTCCGCGCGCCTCTTTGCCAACGGCCCGCCGGAATTACCTGCCCTTCCAAACGCCCGGACGCTTCTCGACGAACGCGGCCATGCCTTCGGCCTTGTCCTCGGTCGCGGTCAGGACCTGGAACATGCGGCGTTCCATGACGAGGCCGGTGTCGAGCGTCGTCTCGAAGGCGATGTTGACCATTTCCTTGTTCATCATCGCGGCCAGCGGCGGCATCGAAGCGATGGTCTGGGCCGACTTCATGGCGACATCCAGCAGCTGGTCTGCGGGGACCACCTGGCTGACGAGGCCCGAACGTTCCGCTTCGGCGGCATCCATCATGCGACCGGTCAGACACATGTCCATGGCCTTGGACTTGCCCACGGCGCGGGTAAGGCGCTGCGATCCGCCCATGCCGGGCGCGACGCCGAGCTTGATCTCGGGCTGGCCGAACTTGGCGTTTTCCGAGGCGATGATGAAATCTGCCATCATCGCCAGTTCGCAGCCGCCGCCCAGTGCGAAGCCGTTGACCGCCGCGATCCAGGGCTTGCGGGTCGTCTTGACGATCTGCCCGGTCCAGCCGGCGAAGAAGTCATCGGAATAGAACTCGGCGCTCGGCTTGTCGGACATCTCCTTGATGTCGGCGCCGGCGGCGAAAGCCTTGTCGCCCGACCCGGTGATCACCGCGCAGAGCTGCGAGGCATCGGCCTCAAACCTTGCGAAGGCATCGATCAATTCCGACAGGACCTGCGAGTTGAGCGCATTGAGCGCCTTCGGACGGTTCAGCGTGATCAGGGTGACGGCACCCTTCTGTTCGACCAGAATCGTTTCGTAGCTCATAGGGGCTTCCATTCCTCTTCGGTGGGGAGCGGCGCGAAGATCGCGTCCAGCATGGCATCGGTGACACCGGCGGGCGTTGCCGGGTTCCATTTCGGTTCATTGTCCTTGTCGACGATCACCGCGCGCACGCCTTCGGCGAAGTCGGGCAGGGTCAGGACCCGCGAGCCGATGCGGTATTCCATCGCCATATTCTGGGTGAACGTCGATAGCTTAAGCGATTCGGCCAACTGGCGCAGCGAGACCTTGCAGGCCTGCGGGCTCTTGGTTCTGAGCGCCGCCAGTTCCTTGGCCGCCCATTCGCTGTCGTCGCCTTCAAGCGAGGCCAGGATCTCTTCCAGCGTTTCGAAAGCAAAGTGCTTGCGGATGAAGGCTTCGTCCGCAGCAAGCTGAGATGCCGGCGGAGAAACCGACAGGGCGCTGAGCACGTTTGCGATCTCGTGCCCCGCAGCAATGCGGCGCTTGGCTTCCTCCAGCGCATCGCTGGGCAGATAGTGCGTGGCAAGGCCCGCCCAAAGGCAATCCTCTCCCTTCAGGCGCGCGCCGGTAACCGCGAGGAACTGGCCGATGCGCCCTTCCAGCCGCGACAGGAACCAGCCGCCGCCGACGTCCGGGAACAGGCCGATGCCGGTCTCGGGCATGGCGAAGCGGGTGTTCTCGGTCGCGACGCGGAAGCGGGCGGGCTGCGAGATCCCGACGCCACCGCCCATCGTGATGCCATCCATGAAGGCAACGATCGGCTTGGCGTAATTGAAGATCTGGTTGTTGAGCTGGTATTCCTCGTAGAAGAAGCGCCGCCCCGAAATGCCGCCATCGTTGAGGGCCGACTTGCGCAGCAGGTTGATGTCACCGCCAGAGCAGAAGCCCCTGCCCTCGCTGTGATCTATCATGATCGCGCCGATATTGTCGTCGCTCGCCCAGTCGGCCAGCGCCGAGGACATGCCTCGGCACATGTCGAGCGTCAGGGCATGAATCGCCTTGGGGCGATTGAGGGATATGTGACCGGCGACGCCATCGTGCCGGATAATCAGTTCGTCCGTCATCACTTGAGCAGGTCCCGTCCGATAATCATGCGCATCACTTCATTGGTGCCTTCCAGGATGCGATGCACGCGAAGATCGCGCCAGAAGCGCTCGATGGGATAGTCCTTGAGATAGCCATAGCCGCCGAACAGCTGCAAGGCGCGGTCGACGACCGAAGAGCCGGTATCGCTGGCGATCATCTTGGCCATGGCGGCAAAGCGGGTCTTGTCGGCGGTCTTGGCCGTGACCTTCACTGCTGCCAGATAGAGCAGCGCCCGTGCGGCCTCGAGATCGGCGGCCATTTGGGCGAGCGTGAACTGGGTGTTCTGGAACTCGGCGATCGACTGGTCGAACTGCTTGCGTTCCTGGACGTACTGGATCGCCTCGTCGAGGCAGCGCTGCGCCCCGCCCAGAGAACAGGCGCCGATGTTCAGGCGCCCGCCGTCGAGCCCGGCCATTGCGAACTTGAAGCCATCGCCTTCCGCGCCGACGCGGTTCTCGACCGGGATGCGCGCATCCTCGAAGATCACCTGGGCCGTAGGCGAAGCGTTCCAGCCCAGCTTCTTTTCCGGCGCGCCGAAGCTGACGCCCGGCGTGTCCTTCTCGACGAGGAAGCACGAAATCCCGCGGGACTTGTGATCGCTCGTGCGCGCCATGACGAGATAGACGTCGTTGACGCCGCCGCCCGAGATGAACTGCTTTGTTCCGTTGAGGACATAGTGATCGCCGTCGAGGCGCGCCGAAGTCTTCAACGCCGCAGCGTCGGACCCCGAACCGGGCTCGGTCAGGCAGTAGGAGGAGATCTTCTCCATCGCGACCAGATCGGGCAGGTAGCGGTCCTTCAGCTGCTGGTCGGCGAAGCTGTCGACCATCCATGCACACATGTTGTGGATAGAGATGTAGGCCGAAGTCGCCGGGCAGCCATAGGCCATGGCTTCCATGATCAGGGCCGCGTCAAGGCGGCCGAGACCGATCCCGCCGCCTTCTTCCGACACGTAAATGCCGCCGAAGCCAAGCTCACCGGCTGCCTTCCACACATCGACAGGATAGTGGTGCTTTTCGTCCCACTCCGCCGCGAACGGCGTGATCATGTCGGCGGTGAACTTGCGCGCGGTTTCCTGGATCGCGACCTGATCCTCAGTCAACCCAAACTGGTCAGTCATGTCAGCCCCTCGGTCTCGTCATCTGGGCCCGGATCACCCGGGCTGCCCTCATGGGCATTTCCTGTAGGTAAGCGGTTCGGGCGAGGCATCCGGTCCGGTATCCTCGCGCACAAGGGTCTTGCCGCCATCGGGGGTCGACAAGGCCACTTCGCGGATCCAGCTCTGGCCTTCTCCGGTGAATTGGTAGGATGCGCTGATGCTGTCGTCGCCGACTTCCTTGATCGGGCCGAGTTGGGCCACCGATTCATAGAACTCGAGCTTGTCTTCGCCGACCGTCATGAGGCCCTTGGCATCGCCTGCCGTGCTGGTGCAGTCGGCAGGCACGAGGCCCCAGCGTCCGCGCAGCGATTCCGGGATTTCCAATGCTTCCACAACCGGCGCCTGCGTCGCCGTTTCGCTGGGAGCCGGCGCAGGCTGCTCCTTCGAACACGCGCCAAGCGCCATGGCAAGGGCCGCACTGGCAATCAGGGAAGTCTTGTTCATCGGTCTACTCCTTTGACGGTTCGAACAGGACCGGGAACGCCTCCCGATCCCGTTCGGTTGCCGCTAAAGTGTCACCCGATCGCCTCGATGATATCCTTGCCGAACAGTTCCTCGTCCGACGGGATCACCTTGGTCTGCGTGAGCGGCTTGGAGACCCAGGTCTCGTTGATGAGATCGCGCCAGGTCACGTTGTTGTTGGTGCCGTTGCCGCCCCACGAGCCGCAGCCCAGCGAGAAGGTCTGGCGCATGCCGTTCCACAGGTTGCCCGAGTTGGAAGCGGCCTGCGGCTGGTTGACCATGACGCGGCTGGTGCGGGTGCCCTTGGCCAGCTTCATGATGTTCTCGTCGGACTGCGAGTAGATGCCGCAGGAGTGGCCCTGACCCTGGTAGGCCTGGATGGCATTGGTCAGCGCAATCGCCTCGTCGATGTCCCTGGCGCGGTAAAGCGCCATCGTCACGGTCATCTTCTCGCCCGAGAAGGGATGGTCCTTGCCCGCGCCGGTTTCGGGCACGATGAAGAACGTGGTCGCCTCGGGGATCTCGAAGCCCGCGTAATTGGCGATGAACTGCGGCGACTGCGCAACGACCTTGGCGTTGATGTGTTCGCCGTCTTCCCAGATCGCCTTCTGCAGCTTGGCCTTCTGCTCGTTGTCGAGGACGAGGCCGCCCTTCTCCTGCAGCTTGGCCAGCATCTTGTCATAGATGGCATCGAGCAGGATCACCGAGTTGTCCGACGAGCAGGAAGCTGCGTAGTCGAGCGTCTTGGAGATCAGGATCTTCTCGGCCGCATCGTCGAGGTCGGCCGTCTCGTCGACGGTGATGACGGCATTGCCGACGCCGACGCCGAGCGCCGGGGTGCCCGAGCTGTAGGCCGCGGTCACCATCGCCGAACCGCCGGTGGCGAGAATGCGGTCGCACTGCTTCATCACTTCGTTGGTCTTCTCGACCGAGGGCTGCTCGATCGGGATCACGAGGTCTGCCGGCGCGCCCATCTTGACCAGCGCATCGCGCATAAGGTTGCAGATCTTCGCGTTGATCAGCTTGGCGCGCGGGTGCGGGCAGATGATGATCGAGTTGCGGCCCTTGACCGCGCTGATCGCCTTGATCACCGGGGTCGCTTCCGGGTTGGTCGAGGGCGAGAGCGCACCGATCACGCCGACCGGCTTGGCGATCTTGACGATGTTGCGCTCGGCATCTTCCTCGATCACGCCTACCGACTTGTCGTTGATGATGTCCATCAGCGTGGCGCGGGTCTTGACGAAGATCTTCTTGAACTTGCCTTCGTAGTTGCCGAGCTGGGTCTCATCGACCGTTTCCCGGGCGATCTCTTCCGCCAGGCCGGGCTTGCACACGGCATAGACCATGCCCCGAATCCAGTAGTCGACCTGTTCCTGGGTCGCGTTCTCGATCTGTGCCTGGGCCGCGCGCGAACGCGCAATCAGTTCCGCCACTTCGGCCGCGACAGGCGTTTCGGCGATCATTTCAGCAGTAGCCATTTTGCATCTTCCCTAGTGTTACCACACGAGCCTTGCGACAAACCGTTCCCGCGTGCGCACCCAGTGCGCCGGCTGTCCGGCAAGACCCCGTTAGGCCATGTGCCACTGGCTCGTCCCCTGCACTTTTGGTGGAGCCAAGGCAAGTTTTTTAATCGCGCGATTCAATTTGGGGAGGCTACGGATTTCAGTCAAGGGCAACATTTAAAGAAGACCAAAGCGGCATCGCGATGCCTTTCCCCTCTTGTCCCTTCAGTCTCGAACAGGCAGGACGAGATCGAATATTTCGCGCAAGGAACGCGAAGGCGAGCGGCCTTCGGTTCCTCGCGCGAATGAACTGTCGACGTTAACTGTGCGGCGCATGCAAGAAGCCGCGAGGAAGGATGAAGCTTAGTGAGTGAGACAACGATCGATCCGGCCGATTTTCGCAAGGTCCTCGGTAGTTATCCTACCGGGGTTTGCGTCGTCACGGCCATGGATGGAGACAAGCCTGCCGGCATGGTCGTGGGATCATTCACCTCGGTCTCGCTCGACCCGCCGCTGGTCGGCTTCTTCCCGGACAAGAAATCGACCTCCTGGCCGCTAATCGAGAAGGCCGGACGCTTCTGCGTCAACGTCATGGGCAGCGATCAGCAGGACGTGTGCCGGTCGGCGAGCGCAAGGGGCGACGAAAAGTTCGTCGGCGTGGAATTCACGATCTCGGATCATGACCTGCCGGTGATCGCCAATTCCATCGCTTCCATCGAATGCCGCCTCTATTCCGTGACCGAGGCCGGGGATCACTGGTTCGTCATGGGCGAGATCCTGCGCATGGAAACCGTGCGCGAGGATGACCCGATGCTGTTCCATCGCGGTCGCTACGGCGGTTTCGCCGAGAGGATGTAACAAACCCGGAAAAGGACGGCGCGGCCATGCCCTTCGAATCATTCTCCATCGAAACCGACGACGGCGCCACGCTGGCCGGCGTCAGGCGCGATGGTGAAGGTGCGCCGCTCGTCCTCATTCACGGCTTCGGGGCATCGCACCGCGACTGGCAGGGCCTGATCGACGCCTTGCCCCCCAAGCTTGCGATCATCGCCTACGATCAGCGCGGGTTCGGGGATTCGAAGGCGCCGCAGGGCCGCGCCTATTCCCATGGCCAAGACCTCCTCGCCCTTCTCGACGCTCTGGACCTGCGGAAAGTGGACCTGTGCGGAATGTCGCTCGGCGGAGCCACCGCCCTCAACTTCGCGCTGGATCACCCCAACAGGGTGCGTCGCGTGATCCTGGTAAGCCCGCTGATGGTGGGCTGGTCATGGTCGGAAGACTGGATCGAACGCTGGAAGCAGATCGGGCGCGCCGCGCGTGCCGGTGACATGGCGAGCGCCCGAGAGCTGTGGTGGCAACACCCGCTGTTCGAAAGCACCCGGGCGAGTCCTGCCGCACATGCCCTCAAGGCTTCGATCGATGCCTTCCACGGCCAGCAGTGGGTGGGGGACAACCAGCACCAGGCCCTGCCCGACCTCGATCGCCTGGGCCATCTGGCCGTGCCGACACTGCTACTGACCGGTACGCTCGACACCGTGGATTTCCGGCACATCGGCGATGCTATTGCCGCCCTTGGCGTGCAAGTCACCCGGATCGACTATGCCGATGCCGGGCACATGCTGAATTTCGAGATGCCGGGCCGGATCGCCCGGGACATCGTCGATTTCCTGTCCGACTAAACCGAAGCGAGCGCCGGCTCGGCCGGCTGCACGCGCTTGGCGGACTTCTGCCGCTTGAGCCCGATGAGCGGACGAAGCGGGCCGATTTCCCGGCCGATCAGGTAGAACAGCCAGGACCCCAGCGCGACCGAACTGCACAGCAACAGGAATTCGGGCAAGGCAGTCAGCCCCTTGTCGCGCAGCCAGTAGCTGACGAAGACCATGATCGTCTGGTGCGCGATGTAGACCGGGAACACGGCCTCGGCCAAAGTCGCCCGCCAGCGCGCGTCGTGGTTCCAGAAGCGGTCGGCGATACCGAACAGGGCGATGATCGTGCTCCAGCTCTGCACGGCCTTGGCGAAGTACAGTGGCGCCTGCCATTCGCGCGGCGTCGGGATGTTGCCGGGGTGAAGATAGGCATTGCCAGCAGCCCAGACGAAACCGGCCGTGGCGAGAACCGCTGCGACCTTCCACTGCCGCGCGATCGCCTGGCGCACCGGGTCTGACTGGCGCAGCAGGACGCCGAACAGGAACATCGCAAGGTAATGCAGGTGCGCGGCCCGGTCGACGAGGATGCTGTGAATGTCGGTCCATCCGAATGGCAGGTACTCACGCACCAGATATACGAAGACGATTCCCAGCGGCAGCAGCATGGGACCTGACAGCGCCTTCTCGGCACCGGCACGGATCCTTGCACGCAGGCCTTCGGGCAGCACCGCCCGGAAGCCGCAAAACAGCACGGTATAGGCGAGCAGGTAGACCACGAACCACAAGTGCATCACCCGCGGCACATACTCGTAGCGAACGGTGCGGAAGGTGAACGCGTCGTGGAGCAGGTAGTAGAGATAGCCGTGCTCATAGCCGGAATTGACCAGCCCCATGTAGGGCTGCGGCGGCACGACCACGATCAGGCCGAAGATCAGCGGAATGCCCAAACGCGCCAGTCTGCCGCGGAAAAAGGCGCCTGTGCTGCCGTCCTTGCCGAGCAGGGCGGCGCTGGCATAGCCGGAGATGGCGAACAGGAGCGAAAGCCGCCATGCACTCAGGCCCAGCAGCGGGATTTCCGCCCAGCCGACTACGCCGCGCGTGGGCGTCTGATAGCCCCAGGGTGTGAAGTTGTAGCCGACATGGTAGAAAATGAGCAGGACGAAAGCGCCGATGCGCAACCAGTCCATACCATAGTGGCGTTGCGTCGAGGCAGGCTTCATCACGGTCCGATGCAGTGGCAGAAACCGTGCGCCCTTACGCGTGATGACGGGTTTCTGCAATCTTTCGCTTGTAACAGCCCTTCGCCAGTTCCCCGTTGAAACCGCGATCCAGCGACTTGGTAACCGGTAACAATGGGTTATACACTCGCGCCATGCACATCCCGTCCTCCCGCATCACGATCAACGACATCGCCCGACTGTCAGGCGTTTCCAAGAAGACGATCAGCCGCGTCATCAACCAGTCCCCGCTGGTGAGCGAGGAAACCCGAAGCAAGGTCGAGGCAATCATCGCCGAGACGGGTTTCGTGCCCAACGCACAGGCACGCGCCCTGGCCCGGGGACGCAATTCGCTGATCGCACTCGTCCACGACGGTTCGGATCGCGGTATTCTCGAGGCGGTGGAAAGCGGGATGCTGCGCGGCATGGAGGGCAGCGAGTTCTCGCTGGTGCTGCGCCCGGTCGAAGGCGATCCCGTCGCCCGCCTGCGCAGCTTCATCGACCAGCACCGCCCCACCGGGATCGTCCTGCTGCCGCCCCTTTCCGAGAGCGAGGAACTGACCCTGCTCTGCGACGAGACCGAAACGCGCTGCGTCCGTCTCGGCCGTGTGCGCGGCGAACATGGTCTTGCCTGCGACGACCGCACCGCCATGTCCGAGCTGGTCGCCTGGCTCATCCGGCTCGGCCACACGCGCATCGGCCTGGTCAGCGGCCCGGAAACTTCGCTGACGGCGCAGCAGCGGGAACTGGGCTATCTCGACGCCATGGCCGATCACGACCTCGATCGCGGCCCCGCGCTCATTGCGGCGGGCGAAAACTCGTTCGAGTCCGGCATGGAAGCCGGCCGCCTGCTGCTGGAAGTAAGCCCCCGTCCCACGGCCATCGTCGCCTGCAACGACGAGATGGCCGCCGGCGTCATCCAGGCCGCGCAGCGTTCCGGCCTCATGGTCCCGAACGCCATTTCGGTGGTCGGGTTCGACGACACCCCGCTTGCCGCAAGGATTTGGCCGGCGCTGACCTCCATGCACATCCCCTGGGCCGCCATGGCTCAGGAAGCGGTCTCGCGCATTCGTGGCCAGGCGATGGCGGCGGACGACGCGCCTGCACTCAAGGCGGATCTGGTCATCCGCAATTCGGTGCTCCCGCTTGAGAATCAATCGGGAGCGACCTGAGACCGCAGGCGATCAGCACCCCTTGAAGGCGGGCTTGCGCTTTTCGATGAAGGAATTGACGCCCTCGAGGAAGTCCTCGGTGCGACCTGCCGCACGCTGGTTGACTCGCTCTGCCTGAAGCGCGGCCTCCATGCCGCAATCCAGCGCATCCCAGGCCATCCGCTTGATCAGGCCGAGCGAGCGCGGACCTGCAGCAAGCTGGCGGGCGAGCTTCATCGCTGCCTCGTCCAGTTCCTCGTCGGGCACCACCCTGGTCGCAAGCCCCCAGTCGAGCGCCGTCCTGGCATCGACCTTTTCGCCCAGCAGCATCATCTGCGTGGCGCGGACCCGGCCCACCGCCTGACTTAGCAGGTAAGTGGCACCTCCATCGGGCACGAGCCCGACGTGGCAGAAGGCACAGAAGAAGTAGGCGTTGTCCGACATCATCACGATATCGCCCGCCGCGGCGAGGCCGGCGCCGAAGCCCGCAGCCGGCCCGCGAATGGCGGTGATGACCGGCTGCTCCATCGTCTTGATCGCCAGAATCACGGGGTTGAAGGCACGGTCGAGCTGGCCGCCGACATCGCGCATCGGGTCAGTCAGCATGTCCTGCGCGGCCGTCAGGTTCGCTCCTGAGCAGAAACCCTTGCCTTCCCCGGTGATTACGACCGCCCGCGCATCCTTCGCCGCACGGTCGAGCGCATCGACCATCTCGCGTCCCATCTCCTCGGTCACGCCGTTCATCGTCTTGGGATCGTTCAGCGAGATCCGGGCGACGCCATCTTCGAGGCTGAAAAGGATGTGCTTGTAGGTCATTTCAACTCCCAGTCTTGCGGCCTGCGCATGGCTGTCAGGCTCTTCGCGATATCCACTCACTCGCCAACTGTTCGATAGGGCAGGTCAAGGCAAGCGCGGATTGCCCGGATGCGTCATGTTTCGGCCATGGGATGGTCTATGTCTGCACGCTCGATGACATTGATTTCGCGCCTGCCGTGCCTAGATCATCGGCTAGGTTTCAAGGTCTGGAGACAGGTGAAGTGAACGGATTGAAAACGGCCATGCTGCTGGCGGCGCTGACGGCGCTGTTCATGGGGCTGGGCTACATGTTCGGCGGCAGCGGCGGGGCGATGATCGCGCTCGTCGTCGCGGCAGGCATGAACCTCTTCACGTTCTGGAACGCCGACAAGATCGTCCTGCGCATGCACAATGCCCGTGAAGTCGATGCGCGGTCGGCCCCGCAGTTCTACGGGATGGTCGCCGAGCTCTCGCAACGGGCCGGCCTGCCGATGCCGCGCGTCTACATCGTCGACAGCGCCAACCCGAATGCCTTTGCGACAGGCCGCAACCCGGAAAACGCGGCAGTCGCGGCAACGACCGGCCTGCTCGACATGCTGACCCACGATGAAGTCGCCGCAGTCATGGCGCACGAGCTTGGCCATGTCCGCAATCGCGACACCCTGATCATGACCATGGTCGCAACGATTGCCGGCGCGATCTCGATGATCGCCAATTTCGGCCTTTTCTTCGGCGGGCGCGGCAACGACCGGGCCAGCCCGTTTGCCGCCATCGCCGCGATGCTGATGGCGCCCTTCGCGGCGATGATCGTGCAAATGGCGATCAGTCGGACCCGCGAATATGGCGCAGACCGGGCTGCAGCAGAGATCTCCGGCGATCCGCGCGCCCTCGCCTCGGCCTTATCGAAGATCGCTGGTCCCGCGCGCGCGATCCCCAGCCATGCGGCACAGGGCAACCCCGCCGCCGCCCAGCTCTACATCGTACCTACGGGCATCTCGGACCTGTTCTCGACCCACCCGGCCACCGAGAAGCGCATTGCCGCGCTTATGGCGCTCGAAGGCTCCGGTCCGGCGCCTGCACGCAGCACGGTACCGCCACGCAGTGGACGCTCCGCGCTCGATCCCAATCGGCGCGGCTGACATGTCGTGACAGGAGTGGCGGTCCGCCTCAGTCGGTCCCGGTGATCGCGCTGACCAGCGCACGCACTTTCTTCTGCCGCCATTGCGGCAGCGGCGCGACAAGCCAATAGCCCCTGCGGCACGGCGTGACCGTGTGAACCATATCCTTGCCGCCCTGCCCGACCAGGCCTTCGGCCAGCAGGGCCGGGACGCGCGCCCTGCCCAGCCCTGCAACGGCGGCAGCGACGGCCTGCCCGGCATCGCTGACCGAGATCGGCGGCTTGTCCTCTTCGCTGTCCTTGTCGGCACTCTCACCCTCGGTGCCCGGGAAAGGATCTCCCGGCCAGCCGATCCAGTCACCCGCACCGATCTCGGCCCATTCGGCGGGCGCCAGCGCAATCCCTTCCAGGTCGCCCGGCCCGTCCGTCCAGCGCACGGCCAGATCGAGATTGGCTTCGGTGAAGTCGGTCATCTCGCCATCGACGATGACGTAGCGCACCTGCGGGTTGGCTGCGCGGAACGCAGCCAGGCGTGGCGCCAGCCACGCGGCGAAGAATTCGCGTGGCGCTGCGATCGTATAGACGTGGCTTGACTGGCCCGCCTGCATCGTCTGCACCGCGTCCTCGAAATGGAGGAATCCGGTCCGCAGCGCGGCAAGACCCGAACCGGCTTCCTCGGTGAGTTCCAGCCCCTTGCTGGTACGACGAAACAGGACAACGCCGAGCAGGTCTTCCAGCGCGCGGATCTGCTGACCGACGGCGGCAGGTGTAACCGCCAGTTCGTCGGCCGCGCGCGTGAACGACAAGTGGCGGGCTGCCGCGTCGAAGACTCGCAAGGCATTGAGGGGCAAGTGCGTTCGCTTCATGGAATGCTACCTATGCCCCGCAGGCGGCGGGGGCAATGAAGTTTGCGTAAGACCGGACAAGGCCGGACTTTGCGGCGAGCGTTCCCGCTCGGATCGATCAGGAAAGGCGTGCTTCGTTCAGCCCGCTGTTGCAGGTGCGGCCAGCGGGAAGAACGGGATCAGCGCCTTCACATCGCGTCCATCTGCACCGCGGAAGACGTAATGACCTTCCATGCTGCCCTGCGGCGTCGCGAGGGGGCAACCCGATACGTAATCGTGGCTAGCGCCCGGCGCGATGACCGGCTGTTCGCCGACGACGCCATCGCCATCGACGACATTCACTTCGCCCTTGCCATCTGTGATGCGCCAGTGGCGGGTAAGAAGCTGAAGGGGCTGGTCCGAGTGGTTCTCGATCCGGATATGATAGACCCAGAACCACTTCCCCGCCTCGATACGCGATTGTTCGGGCAGGAAATTGACGGCCACGCGAACGATGACGCCATCGGTTATTGCCGAATGCTGGAACAGTTCCTTCATGACAAGCGCCAGCCTAACGGCGAATGTTGGCGGACACAACTGCCTGACTTGCGTTTACCGCAAAGCGCGCCCGCATGACGCCTTTCGGTTCCGCATCAGGAAGGCAAAGATCAGCTAATCGAGCCAAGGCTGCATTCGAGCGCCCAGTGAAATCCCTCGGGAGGATAGTCCGTTTCGATCCTGGCATCGAGCTTCACGCGCGGTACGTCGACGATGATGCGCGAACCGAAGCCATGGTGTGCAGGCGGCGACACTGCCGGCCCGCCGCTCTCGGTCCAGGAGATGTGGAAGCGCGCGTCCTCGCCCTCTCCCATCACCTCCCATTCGATCGCGACCCGGCCCGCCGGCACCGAGAGCGCACCGTACTTCATCGCATTGGTGCACATCTCGTGCGTCGCCATGGCCAAAGCTTCCGCCGCACCGGGCGAGAGCATTACCGTTTCGCCCTTGCAGGTCACTTGCGAGCGCGCCTCGCCCAGCGAGCGCAGCTGGCCCTCGATCATTTCCAGCACCGGAATGTCCGACCACGAACGGCGGACAAGGACGTCCTGATTGGCCGCCAGCCCCTGGATGCGCTGCTCAAGCTTCCTGACGAAATCCGGCCCATTGGCATCGCCGCGACGCGCGAGCGACTGGATGATGGCCAGCATGTTCTTCGAGCGGTGATTGACTTCCTGCAGCAGCAGTTCGATCCGCTGCTCGGCATCGCGCATTTCGGTAACATCGGTGTTGGTGCCGAACCAGCAGATGGTCCCGCCTCGTTCATCGCGGATCGGCACGGCCCGGGACAGGAACCAGCGGTACTGTCCGTCCGCTCCGCGCAAGGGGAAAGTGTCCTCCCAGTCCTCACCGGTATCCCAGCTTCGCTGCAGACGCTCGACCACGCGATCGATATGATCGGGATGGTGGACGGCCTTCCAGCCCCATCCCTGCATCGCTTCCAGCGTGGTCCCGGTATAGTCGAACCAGCGCTTGTTGTACCAGAAGATCCAGCCTTCGCTGTCGGCAATCCAGGCGAGTTGCGAGATATTGTCAGCCAGCAGGCGGAAGCGTTCCTCGCTTTCCTGCAACTGCGCCATCATCATCTTGCGCTCGGTAATCTCGCGCGCGATCTTGCTCGCGCCGATGACCTTGCCGCTCCCGTCGTGCACCGGCGATACCGTCACCGCGACATGGACTTCGCTTCCGTCCTTGCGCAGGCGCACCGTCTCGAAGGTGGGCACGCGCTTGCCCTGCGTGATCGCGGCGAGGATACGATCCTCCTCGCCCTGCCGATCGGCGGGAATGAGCGTGCGCACGTTCCGGCCGACGATTTCCTCGGCCTTGTAACCGAAGATTCCCTCGGCGGCCGCATTCCAGCTCAGGATACGGCCCTCGAGTGTCTTTCCGACGATCGCGTCGTCAGTCGACTCCACGATCGCGGCGAGCAATGCCGCCGGATCGGCCCCAAGTGGCAGCGTAATCAGAGCCCCGCCCTGGTCAGGGCCTGGTCGAGGTCCTCGATCAGGTCGTCCGGGTCTTCCAGGCCGACATTGATACGCAGCATTCCTTCGGAAACGCCCATGGCCGCCCTGCCTTCCGGGCCCATATTGTGATGGGTGGTCGAGGCCGGGTGGCACATCAGCGACCGCGAGTCGCCGATGTTGTTCGAAATGTCGATGAGTTCGAGGGCATCGAGCAACGCATGGGCCTGCTCGCGACCACCATCGAGCACGAAGCTGAAGATGGGGCCGCAGGCATCCATCTGCTTGTGCGCGAGAGCCTGGCCCGGGTGGCCGTCCAGCCAGGGATGCAGGATCTTGGGCACGCGCCCGGCGACGAACTGACCGACCTTGAGCGCGTTCTCGCTCTGCTTCTTGGCGCGCATGTCGAGCGTCTCGAGGCCCTTGAGCACGACCCACGCGTTGAACGGCGAAAGGTTCGGCCCGGTGTTGCGCTGGAACGGAAGCAGCTTCTCGTTGATGAATTCCTCGCTGCCGCACACGGCGCCGGCAAGGACGCGCCCCTGTCCGTCCATCAGCTTGGTGGCCGAATAGGCAACGACATCCGCGCCCCATTCGAGCGGGCGCTGCAGCGCAGGCGTGCAGAAGGCATTGTCGATCACCGTGGTGATCCCGCGCGAACGGGCAAGGCCGCAGATGTACTCCAGGTCGGCGACGTCCATCGTCGGGTTCGCCGGCGTCTCGAAGAAGAAGACCTTGGTGTTGGGGCGGATCGCCGCTTCCCATGCCGCATTGTCGGTCGCGTCGATCACGGTCACGTCGATCCCGAAGCGCGGCAGCAGGCTGTCGCCCAGCCAGCGGCACGAACCGAAGGCGGCACGTGCGGACACCATGTGGTCGCCCGCGGACAGCTGGCACAGCAGGGCAGCGGTCATAGCCGCCATGCCGGAAGCCTGCGTACGGCACGCCTCTGCCCCTTCGAGCAGGGCAATGCGTTCCTCCAGCATCGCCACCGTCGGGTTCTGCAGGCGCGAGTAGGTCATGCCGTCCTGCTCGCCGGCGAAGCGCGCGGCAACCGTCGCGGCATCGTCGTAGCAGTAGCCCGAGGTGAGGAAGAGCGCCTCGCTCGTCTCACCCATTTCCGAGCGCCATGTTCCACCGCGAATTGCGCGGGTGGCGGGGCGCCATTGAGAGGTCTTGGCTCGGTCCTGTCCGGTAGTGCGTTTCATGGCTCATGCCTCTAGATTCGCTCAGGGCACAGCGCAAGCGAATGCATCGATGGCGAGACCCGAGTTCGTCCACCGCACAAGTTTGGCGTCCCCTTGAAGGAGGGGACGTTCCCCCCTATCCCGCAAAACCGATGCCGCTCGCTCCCCGCAAAGACCGTGATCCGCTCGGCTGGTGCCTGTTCATCGCGCTCGGATTCCTTGCCCTGCTGCTCTGGCGCATCCACCTGCCGGGGCGATACTACTTCGACGAAATCCACTACGTTCCGGCATCGCTGAAACTGCTGGACCTGATCCCGGCGAACCGCGAACACCCGATGTTCGCGAAGGAAGTGATCGCCACGTCGATCCACTTCCTGGGCGATCGCCCGATCGGCTGGAGACTGCCCTCGGCGCTGTTCGGCGCGCTGGGCCTGTTCGGCTTCGGGCGGCTCATGTGGCACGCCTCGCATCGCCGCGCGGCGACGCTGGCGGCAATGATGCTGCTGGCGACCAACTTCATGTGGTTCGTCCAGAGCCGCATCGCCATGCTGGACATGATCGAGGCAGGTCTTTGCATGGTCGGCCTGTGGCAGTTCGCGGCGGCCCTGCGTTCCGGTTCGAAAGCGGCCGGGCGTTTCCGGCTGCTGCTTTCGGGCCTGGCGCTGGGCCTGTCGATCGCGGCAAAGTGGACGAGTGCCCCGGCCGTCATGCTGCCGGGCCTGTGTTTCCTCGTCCTGTGGATCCGCGAGAACGGCCTGACCTTTGCCGGGCGCCCAAAGGGCGGACCGGTCAAGGGCATCTCGCTCATCGAGGCGGCATTCTGGCTCGGCCTGTTCCCGCTCGCGGTTTACTGGGCCACTTACGCGCCGGCGATGTTCTACACCGACCGTCCGGTCTCTCCCTTCGGCTTCCTCAAGCAGCACGAGTACATGCTGCGCCTGCAGGAAAGCGTGAAGAAACCGCACCCCTACCGCAGCGTATGGTACCAGTGGGTCGGCGACCTGCGGGTGATCTGGTACCTGTTCGAAACGGTCAAGGATACCCAGCGCGGCATCGTCATGCTGGGCAATCCCTTCTCGATGATGGTCGGCCTGCTCGCCCTGCTCTGGGGCATCGGCGCCGCGATCTACCAAAAGCGCCACGACGTACTGGTCTTCGTCCTGCTCTACGCCGCGACGCTGGGCGTGTGGATCTACAACGCCAAGCCGGTGCAGTTCTATTACCACTACCTCCTGCCCGGTGCGTTCCTCATGGGCGTGCTCGCGCTTGCGCTCGATGCGATGTGGGCGAGCAAGGGCCGCTGGCAGCGCATCGGCACCGGGACCATCGTCCTCGCGCTCGGCTTTTTCGTGCTGTTCTTCCCGATCCTTTCGGGATTGCCGCTGCCCAAGGACGTCTACAATTTCTGGATGTGGCTACCCGGCTGGCGCTGATCGCCACGCCATAAAAGAGGGCCCCGCGCCAATACGCGCGGAGCCCCTTTTACTCTGATCACTGATTTGGTGCCTGAGCGCCGGTTGGGACAGGCGCTCTCGTGCCGATCCGCCCGGAACCTCTCTCTGCTCAGTACTTGCCCCAGACGAACTTGGACGAAAGTGCGAAGTTCCAGACCGAGCCCAGGATAATGCCGGTCACGACCGCGACCACGTCATGAAAGCCCATGGTCTTGAGCATGGCCGCAGAGCCGATGTTGGTGAGCAGGCCAAGCGAACAGGTCACGCCGAACTGCGCCCAGCCCCGCATAAGCGGAACAAAGCCGCGCAGGCGCTTGTCCGAATAAGTCAGTTCGTTGTTGAGCACGAAGTTGAACGTCATCGCCACGACGGCGGCGATGGTGTTCGCCACGTTGAAGGTCGCGCTTTCCGACCAGTTGCCGTAGACGAAACGCTCGCGGAACACGACGTGGAGCATCATCCACAGCGCGGCGAGCTGTACGACGACGCCCATCGCACCGACAGTGCCGAACAGTGCAAAGCGAGTCGGAATGATCCGGCCCAGCCATTTGTCATAAAGACCAATGAGGAATTCGAACACGACGGTCTGGTCCAGCTTGCTTTCGCCTTCCGCGCGGGCGGCGAAGTGGAGAGGGAATTCCTTGACCCGCAGCGGCCGGTCGACCGTTGCAAGGATGTCGAGGAGGATCTTGAAGCCCACGCCCGACAGCCGGTGGGCGTCGGCGCGCAGGGTTTGTGTGCGCAGCATGAAATAGCCGCTCATCGGGTCTGTCAGTTCGACCCCGGTCACCTTGTTGGCGATCCTGTTGGCAATGCCCGATGCCTTGACCCGGTCGGGACGGCCCCAGGCCTCGGTGCTCGCCCCTTCGGCAAAGCGGGAGGCATAGGCAAGATCGTACTCGCCCGACTGCACGGCCTTGAGCATCTGGGGCAGCAGTTCCGGATCGTGCTGGTGATCGGCATCCATCACCGCCACCACGGGGGCAGCGGTCGAGCACATGCCCTCGATCGCCGCGCTCGCCAGGCCGCGACGCCCGATGCGCTGGATGCAGCGCACGCGCGGGTCCTTCAGCGACAGCCGACGCGCCTCGTCGGAAGTACCGTCCGGGCTGTTGTCGTCAACGAAGATGGCTTCCCAGACCACGCCCTTGAGCGCGGCATCGAGCCGGTCGACCATGCCGGCGACGTTGCCCCGTTCGTTGAACGTCGGCAGCACGATCGCCAGTTCGAGCGGCTGCGCGGCGACGTCCACGGCCTGAGCAAGATCGGAACGAGTAATGTTCATGCGCCCCACGTTTCTATTGGACTACCCTCGGCAAGTCCTGCGCCTGTTACAACCGCTCGACGACGGCGTCACCGATTTCCCGCGTGCCGGCGCTGCCGCCAAGGTCGCCGCCCTTGATGCCATCGGCAAGCGCCTTGGCCACCGCGTCCTCGATGCGCGCCGCTTCGGCTTCGAGGCCGAGGCTGTGGCGCAGCAACATGGCCGCAGAAAGGATCGTCGCCATCGGATTGGCAAGGTTCTTGCCTGCGATGTCCGGTGCCGAACCGTGAATCGGCTCATAAAGGCCAAAAGAGCCTTCGGCCAGCGAGGCCGAGGCGAGCAGGCCGATCGAGCCGACGCACATGCTGGCCTGATCGGAGAGAATGTCGCCGAACAGGTTGCCGGTGACGATGACGTCGAACTGGCCCGGATTCTTGACGAGCTGCATCGCCGCATTGTCGACGTACATGTGGCTCAGTTCGACTTCGGGATACTCGGCCGAGACCTCGATCACCACGTCGCGCCAAAGCTGCGAGGTTTCCAGCACGTTGGCCTTGTCGACCGAAGTCAGCCTCTTGCCCCGCGTCATCGCGGCCTTGAAACCGGAATGGGCGATGCGGCGCACTTCGTCCTCGGCATAGGACATCATGTCCCAGCCCTGGCGGCGGCCGTCTTCCAGCGTACGGATGCCCTTCTCGCCGAAGTAGACGTCGCCGTTGAGTTCGCGCACGATCAGCAGGTCGATGGTCTGCGCGACTTCGCGGCGCAGCGTCGTCAGGTCCTCGAGACCCGGGAACACGCGCGCCGGGCGCAGGTTCGCGAACAGCCCCAGTTCCTTGCGCAGGCCAAGGATGGCCTGCTCCGGGCGCAGGTGACGTTCAAGATTGTCGCAGGAGAAGTCACCCACGGCGCCGAACAGGATCGCTTCGCACGAACGGGCAATGTCCAGAGTCTGCTGCGGCAGCGGGTGGCCATGCTTGTAGTAGGCAGCACCGCCGACATCGCCTTCGACCAGTTCGAGGCCCGGCAGGTCCAGCTTCTCGAGCACGCGCACCGCCTGTTCGGTGACCTCGGGACCGATTCCGTCTCCTGCAAAAACCGCGATGCGCATGGCGTCTCCAGACTCGTCTTCCAGCTTCAGATACGTGCCAGCCGCTCACGCAGCAGGTCGCGCGCCGCCATAACGTCTCTGCGCCGATCAGCAAGCGGATACCGTGCAAGTTCGCGCCCAAGACTGTCGAAAGTACCAAGGATGGCATCCCAATCCTCGTCCTGCGGCCGGTCCACCGGCACCCCGTAGCCAAGTTCACGCAGCAGCAGGACCTCGTACGACAGCAGTGGCAAGGCCCAGCCCCGCGCCGAAGGCGCGACGCAGATCGCGTCGAGCAAGGCGGACAAGGCCTGATAGAGTGCGGGATAGGGATACCGCTCGGGCAAGGCGATCGCAGTGAGCGCGGTGACCCAGGAAATCGCCGCCGAAGGCAGCGGCTCGCCCAACCACGGCCCGCGGCTCTCGAGCAGTTCGAGCCTTGCGTAGGGCAACTGGCTCTCCGAACGGGCGCGGATCTCGGCATCGACCACGTTGCCCGGAATGACCACGGGGCGCAGGTGGCGTCCCCTTCCCCCCGCGACATAGACCGCGACGATTCCGTTATCCTCTGTCAGGAGGCGGGCGATCACGGCCGTTTCGCCATGCGCTCTGGTGGAACAGACTATGGCAGGGGCGCGAAGCTGCATGACGCCCCTGTGCTACGGTTGACCGGATGGGGCAAGTCGCCGGCGATCACCTCTGCCGCAGGGCCCAGGACGCGAACACGCGCGCGCGCCCAAGCGCACCCCACAGGAAACCGCAGACGGCCAGTGTTGCCGGGACCTGCGCAGCGATCAGCAGGTCGTGCCAGTCCCCGCGCGCGGCGATGACTTCTCCCACGAGAGGCGCTGCCTGCGCTGCTCCGACAAGATAGAACAAAGTCGACAGGGCCGGAAAAAAGGCCGCAAAGGCAGGCAAGCGCCGCGTGACGAGGATCGCAATGCCCCACAGGGCAAGAATCGCGAATGGCAGACCGAGGGCCAGCGCTTCCAGCTCGGCAGCCGCGCCGCTGCGGCCGATGACGCCGGTCACCGGGGCGATGAAGTCGGAAATGTTGCGAAAGTGCCAGGAAAGCGGCAGGAGACCGGGCACGAGGACGGCCGCCGGCATCCAGCGCGGCATCGTTTTCGGCCAGCGCAGGTGCGCACGACGACCGAGCGCCAGCCCCAAGGCCAGCGCCACGATGCAGAACAATATGAAAATGAAGGCCGTCACCGGATCTGCGTCCGATGGACCGGTCAGCCCTTGGCGGAGAGCTTGGCCTCGAGAGCCGCGACCTGCTTCTTCAGAGTCTCGGTCTCCTCGCGCGCCGTCGCGGCCATTTCCTTGACGGCGTCGAATTCCTCACGAGTGACGAAGTCCATGTCGCCCATGAGCTCCTTGAACCGCTCCTTGGCGGAATCACGGGCTTCACGCGTCATGCCCGCAAACGTGCCGGCGGCGCTGTTCATCATCTTGACGAAGTCGGCGATGAAAGGATTTTCGCTTTGCATGGCCCTATGATGGTGCGCGCCGAAACGCGGCGCAAGGGGGATCAGATCTCGAAACGCTCAACCGCGGGCACAACGTCTACGCCGTCCAGCTTGGGATTGGCCTCGAGGAACGCGTAATTGAGATAGGTCGCGAAGAGAATCCACGCGAGATACGGCACCAGCAACGCCGCCGCGATCGGCCGAACCCGATAGAACAGGACCGCCGTAAGCAGGACCAGCACATCGAGCACCGCGATCACGATCAGTCCGCCGGTGATCTGGTGCGCACCGAAGAAAACCGGCGACCACGCGAGATTCAAGGCGAATTGCACGGCGAAGACGAGAACGGCGATCCCGCGTCCCCGCGCTCCGCGAGCGGCAGCCACCATCGCCAGCGCAAGGCCCATCAGGACGTAGAGAATGGTCCAGACGATGCCGAAGGCTGCCGGTGGCGGATAGACCTCCGGCTTCACCAGCGCGGCGAACCACGGATTGTCCGGCCCGGACTGGGCCATTTTGCCGGAAAGAAAGCCGAGCAGCACAAGTGCCGGCACGAAGACCAAAGCCCATCGCGCAAAACTGGCACGCAACTGACCTGACGAAGCAAGCAGGTTCATCCCCGCATTCACCCCCGAATCACCAAGAGACCATGAAGATTAGGCAATTTGTGTAACGGCTGGAGCAAAGGTGCAATCGTTAGACGCCTCTGCGTGCCGAAACGAGAAACTCCACATTGCCTTCCGGCCCCTTGATCGGGCTTTCGACAATACCTTCTACTTGCCATCCTTCGCCCTCTAGCCACTCGCGCACTTCGGCGCAGACACGTTCGTGCAGGGCCGGATCGCGCACGACCCCGCCCTTGCCCACTTCGTTTCGGCCGACCTCGAACTGCGGCTTTATCAGGGCGACGAGCCGGCAAGCGGGGGCAGCGAGGCGCAGGGGCACTTCAAGAACCTTGGCAAGTCCGATGAAGCTGGCATCGCAGACCACCCAGTTGCAAGGCGCATCTATAAGTTCAGGCGTGAGAATACGCGCAGAAGTCTGCTCCAGAACCGTCACCCGCGGGTCCTGCCGCAGTTTCCACGCGAGCTGGTTGGTCCCGGAATCGACCGCGAAGACCCGGCTCGCCCCGTTCGTCAGCAGGACATCGGTGAAGCCGCCGGTCGAACTGCCGATGTCCATGGCAATGGCGCCGGCCGGATCGAGGCCGAAATGCTCGATGGCGTGGGCGAGCTTGATGCCTCCACGCGAAACCCAGGGGTGATCTCGCCCGCGTACTTCCAGCGGCACGTCGCCACGCAGGCTCTGTCCCGGCTTTGCAATCTTGGTTTCCCCGGAAAAGACGAGCCCGGCCAGCACGAGAGCCTGTGCACGGGTCCGGCTTTCCGCGAGGCCGCGGTCGACCAGCATCTGGTCGACACGCACCTTGGGCGCGGGCTTTGTTTTTCCGACAGATAGTTGCGCAGATGGGTCAGTCATCGGGCCTGGGTACTTGAGATGGAGCGATTGTCATTCCATACCGGGACCATGAAGGCAAATCCGCGCCTGCGCTCCACCCCCGCTTCACTTCGTCTCCTTCCGGTTCTGGTCGGCGCCCTGGCGCTTGCCGGCTGCATTCCGCAAGTGGCGCCCGCCCCTCCGCAGCCGGCTGCGCGTCCCTCGCCCAGCCCTGTACCGACTCCGGCACCCCTGCCTCCTCCGTCAAGCGACTGGCGCGATGCCCTCGCCACGCCCGGAGACTGGCAATATGCCCCAAGCTCCACCGGTTCCTTCGCCAGCTTTGCCAGCGGCCAGTTCATCCTGCGCTGCGAGCGGCAGCAACAGAGGGTGTCGCTGATTCGCGCGGGCGCAGCCACCGGGCCCGTCTCCATGGCGATCCGCACCACACAGGGCGAACGCACGCTCGTCGCCAATCCGGTGCAGGGCGGCGTTTCGACAAGCCTCCCGACCCGCGACCCGTTACTTGACGACATGGCCTTCAGCCGCGGTCGCTTCGCGGTGGAAGTTCCGGGCATGGCAACGCTCCATATCCCGAGCTGGACGGAAGTTTCGCGCGTCATCGAAGACTGCCGCTAACCCGCCCGGTCCCGGCGAATCGATCTCACCGAAGTATCGCCTCATTCCGAGCGTCAGGCCGAGCAATCCCGAAGCCGCGCCATGCCGGACTGGATCCTTGCGCGCAACGTTGCGTCGCAATCACGAATCGATCACCGGTCGCCCCCGCCTTTTCGGGTTCCTGAAAGGCAAGGATTCGATCGCAAGCGGCTGATTCGATTTGTCGATCCCCTGCACTAGACCCCGGTAGGGTATGGCCCTTGCCCGGCCCCGAGCGCCTTCCAGCCGCGAATCGCCCGCAGCCGAAACTTCGATTCGGACCCTGAGACCGGGTCAAAACACGCTGAATTCGGTGAATTTCGGATCTCTTCAGGCCGCACTCAGCGGTGCCCCGAGCAGTGGGTCAAAATCGACCTCCAGGCTGGGGAAAACTGGCCGAAGTCATCATAATGACCGCAAAAAAAACGAATGCAAGACTTGTTGTGCGATGCGGAATCAGACACAAAAATACTCAAGACGGAAGGCCCCGGGAAACGCGCCCAGGATGACCTGAAGTCCCAGCCGCGAAAGCGGTGATCTTTGGCTCAACAGCGCGAAAGGAGGTGATCCGATGTCTCATGGTTCAGCAGAGAGGTCGGCAATTTCCGTCGCGAGGCATTATCGCTGAATTTTGATTAGGCGATAAAGGCTTTCGCTGGCGGCACTTCCGGCCGCTGACCATGCGAAGGGG